>CBDUEA010000090.1:0-7012 GCA_965365965.1 uncultured Polaromonas sp.
TACACCCCATACTCCCTTAGCAGGGGAGCACCTTCGGCCACTCGGTCACGTTTCCTACTTTTCGAAATCAAGTCATATTATCTCACGACTTACAGCCCAAATTAAGGCTTAGGCTCTCAAAATTCGTATGAAGAAGCCGATTCGTTAAACGACAGCTTGGTCGAGGTCGAACACCTTGTGCAAAGCGCGTACGGCGAGTTCCATGTATTTCTCGTCAAGTACCACTGAAGTTTTGATTTCTGAGGTGGAAATCATCTGGATGTTGATGCCCTCTTCACTCAGGCAACGGAACATTTTGCTGGCAATGCCAACGTGGCTGCGCATGCCGATGCCGACGATGGAGACTTTGCAGATTTTGGCATCGCCAATCACTTCTTGACCACCGAGTTTTGGCAGGACTTGGGATTTGAGCAAATCCATCGCTTTGGCAAAGTCGTTGCGGTGTACGGTGAAGCTGAAGTCGGTTTTGCCTTCTTTGCTGACGTTTTGGATGATCACGTCAACTTCGATGTTGGCATCAGCCACTGCACCGACGATTTGGTAGGCAATGCCTGGGGTGTCTGGCACGCCGAGCACGGAGATTTTGGCTTCATCGCGGTTGAAGGCGATACCTGAGACGACAGCTTGTTCCATTTTTTCATCTTCCTCAAAAGTAATCAAAGTGCCTGAAACGGCCTCTTCGTTGATATCAATATCCCACGGGGTGAAGCTAGACAGCACCCGCATTTTCACTTTGTACTTGCCGGCAAACTCGACCGAGCGAATTTGCAACACTTTAGAGCCTAGGGAGGCCATTTCCAGCATTTCTTCAAAGCTGACGCTGCGCAGACGACGCGCTTCAGGCACGACGCGCGGGTCGGTGGTGTACACACCGTCCACATCGGTGTAGATCAAGCATTCATCAGCCTTCAAAGCGGCAGCAACGGCAACGGCAGAGGTGTCTGAGCCACCTCGACCCAGCGTGGTGATGTTGCCCAAGCTGTCTATGCCTTGAAAGCCAGTAACAATAACGACACGGCCAGCATCCAAGTCAGCACGGACTTTTTTGTCGTCAATCGATTCAATGCGGGCCTTGGTGTGGGCACTGTTGGTTTTGATAGCGACTTGCCAGCCGGCGTAGCTGACCGCCTCTAAGCCTTCTGCTTGTAGGGCGATGGCCAACAGCGAGGACGACGCTTGCTCGCCCGTCGAGGCTAGCATGTCGAGTTCGCGGTTGTAAGCACCGGACAGGTTGGAAGGAGCCAGTTCTTTGGCCAAGCCAAGCAAACGGTTGGTTTCGCCACTCATGGCGCTGGGAACAACAACCATTTGGTGGCCGGCGCGTGCCCATTTGGCAACGCGTTTGGCAACCAGTCGAATGCGCTCTGTCGAGCCCATGGAGGTGCCGCCGTATTTATGAACGATCAAAGCCATAGCGGTATAGAAGAATTAAATGTACGAATTTGAAAACCGGAGAACTTGGATTGCTGAAAAGCAAACCCTAGGGATTGTACCAATCAATGGTCTCGCCCAGCCGATGCACATAACCCAAGCCGACTTTGATGCGAATTTGGTGGCCACGGGTAGTGCAAGCTGCGATTTGGTTGATCAGTTCATTCAACTGCGCAGTGCTGGGCGACACTTTGTAAGCACTTTTGAGCCAAAACCGCAGCGCATTAGCCAGCCGAGCTAGGCTTAATTGCTGTAATTTTTTAATATGCGGAGGTTGACCGACTTGCGTCAAATCTGCAGCTGCCACCTCGTCCAACAGCGACTGCGCTTGGGCGGCATGGGCTGAACTGCGGGCAAAAGTCTCTCTGAATTGCGGAAAGGCTGCCTCTAATGCGGGCAGCAACCGTGCCCGTATGCGGTTGCGGGTGAATTGCTCGTCTTGGTTGGTCGGGTCTTCCACAAAAGGGGCACCTTTTGAACCAAACTGCGTTTGCGCTGCCAACCATGTGCGAATGTCAGCCGCGTGAACACGCAAAAATGGACGGTAATAGGTCATGCCATCGCGTTGCCACTGCGCTGGCATGGCGGCCAAGCCTGGCAAACCCGCACCACGGCTGAGCGCGAGCAAGAGGGTTTCGACTTGGTCATCAGCATGTTGTGCAATTGCTATTGATTTTATAGCTAAATTATCAAAAAATTCGCCGGCTATAGATAAAAAAGCACTGTATCTGGCAGTTCTGGCTGCGGCTTCAGGGCTTTCACCTGCTGCAGGCTTCGCATCGACATGGATGATACGCAGGGGAACGTTAAGCAGGCGACAAAATGATTCGCACTGTGCCGCAAAATTGTCTGCCGCTGCCTGCAAACCGTGGTGAATATGGATAGCACTGACTTGACCTGGCCACTGCTTAGCACAGGCGAGCAGCAACGCGGTGGAGTCTGCCCCACCACTGTAGGCAACGGCCAACGGCAGCAAAGGCTTGAATGAAGCGATCGCCGTCTGGATGGAAGAACTGACGACGGTATCGCTCATGGCATCAAGAATGGCGTGGTACGCTTTAAGGTGGGCTTGCGCTGACGGTTAAAAGAGGTTCTGCACCCTCTTTGAAAAAGAGTGTATTTTGCCGCCATAACAAACTCACAGGCCAATTTTTAGCCAATAAACTTTGAAACAGTGGCTCCACTTCTTGAGCCGTTTTTGCCAGAAGAAGCTTGGTGCGAATGCTGACCAGCTTGCGGATGTAGGCCAAATTGCGTGCTTCATTGCGCGTTGGGGCGTTGTCCTCTGCGCCAAAAATAAGTGGAACGTTTGGAAACATCGGGACTAGAGTTTGCACATACGTGTCTTTGGTACCCGTGCCGCAACCCAGCAATACAACCGTATTGAGTCGGCTAAACAGGGTCTGATATTCTTTCAAAATATCGGCAAATTGCTTAGTTTGAGCCTCCGTCAATTCGCCTCGGTAATAGCCCAACTCGTGGTGGCCCGAGATCACCAGCATATCAAAAAGTGGGCCATTTTCATGCTCGGCCAAACCCTGCAGTTCAGCTTTTAAATCGTCTACTGAATAACCGTTTGTGGCTTTGATGCGCTCTAATTCTGATTCACGAATGACGTCATACATGCCATCGCATTTGTCTTTGTTTTTTTTACCAGAAGAGGCCTTCACCGCGCATTCTTGCAGCTGGAGAGTAAGTTTCTCAATTTGCGCATTCGCTTGCAGCACCGCATCGCGTTGCTCGGTCGAAATGCGACTGTAAGACGGCAAAACAACCACCTCGGTAGATTTACCTTTACCGCTATGTTTGAAAACTGCAATCTCGCTTTCAGCGTTATTGAAGTCGATGAAAAGCGTACGCGCTTGCGCCACACTTGATGCAAGGACCAACCCTAAAGTTAACAAAAAATGTAAAAAACGTAGCATAAGGTAATCATACCTAATGCAACATAAGCCTCTGTGCGCTAAAGAACACAAACAACACGAAAAGAAGTGTTTTGTGTATTTTTTCGTCTCATTTTGACGCTTTTAACTGTCTTTGATGCTGTGGCCAACCTGAAAATCATTTTGTCCAGTTTTGTCTTCGCCCCGCAGCAACCACAAAGGCCGCGTAGCAAAACTAACGGGCACACCTGTTTGCCCGTCAGAAGGTTTTAAATATCGGTCAAAAAGTGATGTGGCAGGCATGTAACGCAGGGCCACACCGGTACGACGTGTTTGCGAGGTATTGGCTTTAGCGCCATGAATCATATAAATGTCATGCATAGACATTTGACCTGGTTGCAACTCTAAATCGACAGCTTGGGATTCGTCAAAACTACCCACGGCCATACGCTGGTTGAGGGTCAAGTCGGTGCGATCCTCATGCAAGTGTGGATGCAATACTTTAGCCGTGTGCGAACCTGGAATTACTTGTAAACAGCCGTTTTCTCGCGTGCTGGGCTCAATGGCCACCCACACTGTACAGTTGGCCAGCGGGCGAATGGGCCAATAGTGACCATCTTGATGCCAAGGTGTTTCATAACCTTCAGAGGCAGGTTTGCAAAACACATGACAGCCCCAGAGGATAACGTCTGGTCCGATCACGCTGGTCACAAGATCCACGATGTCAGGGTGCATCGCTAAGTCTAAAAAATCTTGACTGCCACGCACACCTTCGTCGTTGGTGCCCGCTTGACTTTGTCCTTGCACATGGGCGCTCACCAACTTTTCTGGCCGCACCCCTGGGTTGTTTTTAATCAAGGTGTCCAAAGCCAATTGCAAACGCGCCACCCAGTCAGTGCTCAATCGATATTGAGGAACGACAAACCCTTGCGATTGATACTGTGCTACTTCTGTTGGCGTTAAGCTTGCCATACAAAACCTCTTAGAAGATAAACAACGTCTCGTTCAAATGTCTAGGTTTGATTAATTTTTACTAACGGTTTTGGTATCCGTAAATCGGCCATAGCTTTGCAAACGCTCATAACGTCGGTCCAAAAGCTCTTTGACTTTGAGGTCACTGACTTGGCGGTAAGCATCAACCAAAGCCCGTTTCAAGAAAGCGGTCATCTGCTTGGGGTCGCGGTGCGCGCCACCCACAGGTTCATTGACGATTTTGTCGACCACGCCTAATGCCTTTAGGCGATGCGCGGTAATGCCCAAGGCATCGGCCGCTTCTTGCGCTTTGTCAGAAGTTTTCCACAAAATAGAGGCACAGCCTTCTGGGCTAATCACCGAATAAATCGCGTATTGCAACATGACCAACTGGTCACAAACAGAGATGGCCAAAGCGCCACCCGAGCCGCCCTCACCAATGATGGTGGTGATAATGGGCACTTCGAGCTGTGCCATTTCAAAAATATTGCGGCCGATGGCTTCAGACTGGCTGCGCTCTTCCGCATCAATGCCCGGGTAGGCGCCAGGGGTGTCGACAAATGTGAACACCGGCAATTTGAACTTTTCAGCCGTTTTCATCAAGCGCAATGCTTTTCGGTAGCCTTCTGGCTTGCTCATGCCAAAGTTGCGCGATGCACGCTCTTTGGTGTCGCGGCCTTTTTGCTGCCCAATCACCATGCAAGCCGCGCCGTTGAAGCGGGCCAAGCCACCGACAATGCTCAAATCGTCAGCAAAGTGGCGGTCACCATGCATTTCAACAAAATCGGTGAAGATATCGTGAATGTAATCCAGGGTGTAGGGGCGCTCTGGATGGCGAGATATTTTAGTGATTTGCCAAGGGGTCAAATCGCTGTAAATATCTTTGGTGAGCTGCAGGCTTTTCTTCGTGAGCTGGTCAATTTCGCTAGAAATATCGACAGCAGACTCGGTCTGCACATAACGCAACTCTTCAATTTTGGCATCAAGCTCTGCAATAGGAGACTCAAAATCGAGAAATGTTTTTTTAGCCATGAAAGTTAAGTCCTCAATCCAAATGGACAGTGATGCAAGTTTACAGTTTTAGTCAACTGTGAAAAAATTTTAGTAAGCCACAGGCATAGGGTCAAGTGAGCGCCAAATATACCAAGTCGCTACGCTGCAATATGGTGCCCAAGCAGCCGCGACTTCGCGCGCATCGCTGCGGCTGACAGCCTCGCCTGAAAAATAACTTTTGCTAATACCGTTGATGAGCCCAATATCATCCAACGGGAGTACATTGGGACGCAACAAGTAAAACATCAAGAACATCTCTGCCGTCCAACGGCCAATGCCGCGAATGGCGACCAGCTCGGCGATGATCGCTTCATCATCCATCTCCGCAAAACTTTGGCTGTGGATAGCGCCCGAGTCAAAATGAATGGCCAAATCTACCAAATACTCCACTTTGCGCGCACTCAAGCCCGCAGCACGCATGTCATCAACCTTGAGTTTCAATACACTTGCAGGCTTCATGCTTTTAGGCAATAGCGCAAACCGATCCCACACTGTCTGCGCTGCTTTTACAGAAATCTGTTGCCCCACAATGCTACGCGCCAAGGTGGTGAAGGCGTCACCACGCGAGCTCAAGCTGAGGTCTGGAAATTCAGCAATCAGACGCTTCATCACGCGGTCTTTTTTGCTCAAGTGCTTGCAAGCATCTGCCCAATAGCCAGGCACCGTTAGGTCGGATGTACCAGAAAGTGCAACATCTTCAACCAATTTTTTCGCTATTTTTTTTGTAGCTATCACGTCAATATTTACGCCGGCTATGGTTCATTTTAATGATGAAATTGAAATTTAAAGACATCACTGAACGGCCTCCCACGTTGTTCCTGTTGGCGAATCTTTGAGCACAATACCTTGCGCCAAAAGCTGTTTTCGGATGTCGTCAGCCAAGCTGAAATTTTTTGCCTTTTTAGCCTCAGTGCGTTGTTCAATCCTAGCTTGTATGGTTGTTTCGTCAAGCCCTAATGCGTCAAGTTTCACGCCGGATTGTAAGTAAGCAGTTGGACTGCCTTGCAGCAAACCTAAACAACCACCCAAGGCTTTGAGCAAGCCTGACAATTCCGCTGATTTACGGATATTGACCTGCACTGCTAAATCAAACAACACCGCAATAGCCTCTGGCGTGCCGAAATCTTCATCCATTGCCGCTTTAAAACGCGCTGCAAAGGGGTCTGACCAGTCAATATCAACGTCCGTAGGAGCAACTAAATCTAGTGCGGTGTAGAGTCGCTTCAAAGAACCACGCGCATCGTCCAAATGGGCGTCGCTATAATTAAGACTTGAACGGTAATGCGTGCGAACAATGAAAAAGCGCACTGTTTCGGGGTCATATTTCGCCAAGACGTCGCGGATTGTGAAAAAATTACCCAAGCTTTTGGACATTTTTTCGTTATCAACCCGAACAAAGCCGTTGTGAACCCAAAATTTAGCCAACGGTTTGCCCGTTGCGCCTTCGCTTTGCGCAATTTCATTTTCATGATGCGGGAACTGCAAGTCAGCGCCGCCGCCATGAATGTCAAAAGTTTCGCCCAGCATGGCACAGCTCATGGCTGAACATTCGATGTGCCAGCCCGGACGACCCGAGCCATAAGCACTGTCCCACTTAGCGTCTTCGGGTTCAGATGGCTTGGCAGATTTCCATAATACAAAATCCAATGGATCCTCTTTGCCTTCAAGCACCG
>CBDUEA010000091.1:0-6957 GCA_965365965.1 uncultured Polaromonas sp.
TCATCTTGCCTGAGATCGTCATGTCGCAGGGGCATTTACTAACGACTTGGCAAGATGCACGACTTTATTCGGCAGCAGTGGGAGCCGCTTACTATTTCTGGCGTAAAAGCGTTTTTGGCACGATTTTGTCAGGTATGGCCGTTTATTTACCTTTGCATCTGGCTTTAGGTTGGTAAATTTGAACACTTTACACACGGGTTCCAGATTTGGTAACCTCTTGGTAACTTACAAATCTAGCTTTTGTATACAATTTCTGTCAAAATCGGATACTAAATTAAAACGGAGATAAAAACCATGACACAACGCTCAACCAAAATCGTCGCTACCCTTGGCCCCGCATCTAGCGACCCGGCCTTGCTTGAACAAATGATCCGTGCTGGCGTTAACGTCGTGCGTTTGAACTTCAGCCATGGCAAAGCGCAAGACCACATTGACCGTGCTCACATGGTGCGTGAAGCTGCTGCCCGTGCTGGCACGGTCGTCGCGATCATGGCTGACCTGCAAGGCCCCAAAATCCGCGTCGGTCGCTTTGCTGAAGGCAAAGTGATGCTGGAGCCGGGTGCTAAATTTGTATTAGACGCAACGCGCGCAGAACTGGGCGATGTGAACGAGGTAGGTTTAGATTACAAAGATTTGCCACAAGAAGTGAAAGCGGGCGATGTGCTCTTGCTGAATGATGGCTTGATCGTATTGACCGTCGATGCTGTAAAGGGCCAAGCCGTACACACCACCGTCAAACTCGGTGGCGAGTTGTCCAACAACAAAGGCATCAACAAGCAGGGCGGCGGTTTAACTGCACCAGCTTTGACCGCCAAAGACATGAACAACATCAAACCCGCCATGAGCTTCCAAGCCGATTACATTGCTGTGAGCTTCCCTAAAACCGGCTCTGACATGGAGTTGGCGCGCCAATTGGCCAATGTGGCGGGTGCAGAATTCGGTCACAAACCGCATTTGATTGCCAAAATTGAACGCGCTGAGGCGATTCCAAAGTTGGAAGAAATTTTGCTTGCCAGTGACGGCATCATGGTCGCACGCGGCGACTTGGCTGTGGAAGTTGGCAATGCAGCCGTGCCTGCACTGCAAAAACGCATGATCAAATTGGCTCGTAAACACGACAAAACAGTCATCACAGCTACGCAAATGATGGAGTCGATGATCACCAACCCCGTGCCAACCCGCGCGGAAGTGAGTGACGTCGCCAACGCTGTGCTGGATGGTACTGACGCGGTCATGTTGTCTGCAGAAACCGCCGCCGGCAAGTTCCCGTTGGAAACCGTGATTGAAATGGCCAATATTTGTGCCGCTGCTGAAAGTGCAGAAGACGTGAAGTTGGACGCTGACTTTACCGACATGGATTTTGACCGCATTGACCAATCCATCGCCATGGGCGCTTTGTTCACGGCCCACCATTTGGGTGCAAAAGCCATTGTGGCCATGACAGAAAGCGGCAGCACCGCACTGTGGATGAGCCGCCACCGCATCCACATTCCTATTTACGCTTTGACGGCCAAAATTGCTACGCAACGTAAGTTGACCTTGTACCGCAACGTGCAGCCGCTGTTGATGGACACTGCTAACGACCGTGACACCGCCTTGGCACAAGCCGAAGCACACTTGAAAAAACGTGGCATTGTGCAAAAAGGCGACGTCTACGCTATCACCTGTGGCGAACCTATGGGCGCGCCAGGCGGCACCAACATGCTGAAGATTTGCCGCGTTAGCTGAAATTGGCGTAAAAATTGAACGTTGGTGAGCAGGGCAGGCGATAATCGGGTCTGAATTTCTCTTTATTTTCATATCTTCTCGCCTAGCCATGACTTCTGTGCCTTTAAACCCTGCTTCTTCCAACGTCCAAGCTTCCGTTCACACCTCCAACCTCACGTCTTTGCAGCTGCTGGCACGCGGCAAAGTGCGTGACAACTACTTGGTGGGCAGCGACCGCATTTTGATGGTCGCCAGCGACCGCCTCAGCGCGTTTGACGTCATCATGGGCGAGCCGATTCCTGGCAAAGGCGCCTTGCTCACGCAAATGGCCTTGTTTTGGTTTGATAAATTGGGTAAAAACGGCGCCAATCTGTGTCCGAATCACCTGACGGGCGAGTCGCCAGAAAGCGTGGTTACAGCGGCAGAAGTGCCTTATGTCACCGGACGCTCCATGTTAGTCAAGCGTTTGACGCCGATTCCCGTTGAAGCCGTGGTTCGCGGTTATTTGGCTGGCAGTGGCTGGAAAGAATACCAAGAGACGCAATCCGTCTGCGGCGTCAAACTCCCTGCTGGCTTGAAAAACGCCTCCAAACTGCCCGAGCCCATCTTCACCCCCGCTGCCAAAGCTGCCGTGGGCGAGCATGACGAAAATATCAGTTTTGACCAAATGTCTGCCACCATTGGCAAAGACTTGGCCGAGAAAATCCGCACACTCAGCATCGCCATCTACAAAACAGCCTACGAATTTGCCTTGACCAAAGGCATCATCATTGCCGACACCAAGTTTGAATTTGGCTTGGACGCGGATGGCACCTTGACTTTGATGGATGAGGTTTTAACCCCCGATTCATCTCGTTTTTGGCCGGCTGAGACCTACGAGCAAAGCTTCAAAGACGGCAAAAACCCACCGAGTTTCGATAAACAGTTCGTCCGTGATTGGTTAGAGACTCAAAACTGGGACAAAACCCCACCCGCACCCCGCGTGCCGCGTGATGTGATCGAGAAAACCACAGCTAAATACCAAGAGGCTTGGGAGCGGTTGACAGGTTGATGCTGCAATTTTAGGCACAGTCCAGATTGGCTGATTAGCTGAGCACCACGCTGCTCAAGCGCCGTCGATACGTCGCCACCACCGGGTCCACGGGCGGAATATGCCCATCCGCCACCTTCACAGGGGCGGGCTCGATGATGTCCAAAATCGCAATGTAGGTTTTGCGGGCGGTGTCTTCGTTCCAGGTCTTGTCGCGCATCAAAATCTCTAGCAATTCGTCCATCGCCTCTGTCCAGCGTTGCTGCGCCATCAGGGACTGGGCTTTACCGAAACGGGCTTCAAAATCACGTTTATTGGCTGCAATTCGTGCGTCAAAGTCATTTTTAGTGCTATTTTCGTCATTAGCCGGCGTATTAATTGCCTCGATAGCTATTGAATCTATAGCATCCATCCAGCGCTTCAAGGCGTCAAACTTTCGCACCACGCTGGTTTGGGCGATCACGGGTGCAAAGGCTACTTTGGCATCGTCGTCGCGACCTTGTTGCAGCAGGAGTTTGACCAAGTCGAAGCGCAGGGTTTCGTTGCTGGCGTTGGCTTTGAGTTGGTCGACCAAGCTGGCAATCTGCATCTCGGGGGTGCGTTCGACAAACGCTTCAGCGGCAACCCCATCTAAAGTTTCAGGCGAAGCTTCTGGTTCAGTTGCTGGCGGTAAGTGCTTGTCTAAAAAGGCTTTGAGCTGACCTTCAGGCAGCGCGCCCTGGAAACCATCCACCGGCTTGCCGCCCATCATCAAAATACAGGTTGGAATGCTGCGAATACCAAAAGCGCCGGCAATTTCTTGCTCTTTGTCAGAGTCGATTTTGGCCAAAATGAAGCGACCGGCATATTCGGTTTCTAACTTTTCCAGCATTGGCCCGATGGTTTTGCAGGGGCCACACCAAGGTGCCCAAAAGTCTATCAAAACCGGGGTGTGCATGGAAGCTTCAATGATTTCAGCTTCAAAAGTGTCTTGGGTAATATCAATCATGTGAGTTATATGGTCTGTTAAACGTAAAATGCAACGATAGCCTTAGTTTATCGACGAATTTATCAAAAAATACGAGATTTCCAGCCACATGCCTACCCAGTCAACAACATCAAACCAAGTCACCGTGGGTGTCCTGATGGGTTCCAACTCCGATTGGGACACCATGCAACACGCCGTCGCCATTTTGCAAGCCTTTGGCATTGCGCACGAGGCACGAGTCGTCTCCGCCCACCGCATGCCAGACGATATGTTTGCCTACGCCGAGTCTGCCGCCAGCCGTGGCGTGCAAGCCATCATCGCGGGTGCGGGCGGTGCGGCACATTTGCCGGGCATGTTGGCGGCTAAAACCACGGTGCCGGTACTGGGCGTACCCGTCGCCAGCAAGCATTTGCAGGGTGTGGATTCGTTGCACAGCATTGTGCAAATGCCCAAAGGCATTCCGGTGGCCACGTTTGCGATCGGCGTAGCCGGTGCGGCCAATGCGGCCTTGTTTGCCGTGGCGATGTTGGCCAACAACGACCCTGCGTTGCGGGTCAAATTGGATGAATTCCGCGCCAAACAGACCGAAGCCGCCCGCGCCATGGCCTTGCCTGCCGTTGCTTTATGAATGACGCGGTGATTCTCCCCGGCGCAACGCTGGGCGTCTTGGGTGGCGGTCAGTTAGGGCGCATGTTTGTGCACGCAGCCCAAAGCATGGGTTACTTCACGGCGGTGTTGGATGCAGATGCAACCAGCCCAGCCGGTTTGGTCAGCCACCATCACATCCAAACCGCGTATTTGGACGAGTCAGGCTTGCAGCAACTTGCCGCTTGCAGTGCTGCCATCACCACCGAGTTTGAAAACGTCCCCGCTGTTGCGCTGCAGACCTTAGCCTTGCAGCGCTCTGTGTCGCCCAGTGCTGAGTCCGTCGCCATCGCGCAAAACCGCGTGGCGGAGAAGGCCCATTTTGTAGCTTGTGCCGCTAAGGGTGGTGAAAATGCCATCTCTGTCGCGCCTTATACCGTGATTGAAACAGCAGCCCAACTCGACGCAGTTGCAGACGAATTACTCCCCGGCATCCTCAAAACCGCCCGTTTGGGCTATGACGGCAAAGGGCAGATCCGCGTCAAAACGCGTGCTGAACTGGCGGCGGCGTGGGATGCGTTGAAACACGTCACCTGCGTGCTGGAAAAGATGTTGCCGCTCAAAGCGGAGTACTCGGTGATTTTGGCGCGCGGACGGGATGGCCAAATCGTCTATTTCCCGCCACAACTCAATGTGCATGTCGGTGGTATTTTGGCGGCTACCTCGGTTTATGAGGGTAATTTGTCTGCAGATAGCGTAAAGCGTGCTGTAAATGCTGCTATATCTGTAGCAAACGAGTTGCAATATGTTGGCGTACTGTGCGTAGAGCTGTTCTTGTTACATGACGACAGCTTGGTGGTGAACGAGATTGCCCCGCGCCCGCACAACAGCGGCCACTACACTATCGACGCCTGCGACGTGTCGCAATTTGAGTTGCAAGTACGCACCCTGTGCGGCCTGCCGTTGACGCAGCCGCGCCAGCACAGCCCGTGCATCATGCTCAATTTGTTGGGCGATTTGTGGTTTGTAAATTCCGAAAAAATGGGCAATAAAGAAGCGCAAACACCGCCTTGGGTGCAAGTCTTGGCGCTGCCAGGTGCGCATTTGCACCTCTACGGCAAAAAAGACGCCAAACGTGGCCGCAAGATGGGTCATTTGACGTTGACAGGTGCGACGATTGAAGCCGTGCAGGCCACTGCAGCCCAAGCGGCGCAGATTCTTGGTATTACCGAGTATTGAAAAAAAGGCTGCATGGTGATACTTGACGGTTCGGCTCCAGCCTCCATCGCGCAGTGCGCCGCCACTATTGCCGCAGGTGGCTTGGTCGGTTTGCCGACCGAGACAGTCTACGGCTTGGCAGCAGACGCCTGCAACGAAGCCGCTGTCGTCCAAATCTTTGCTGCCAAGGGCAGGCCAAGTGAGCACCCACTCATCGTGCATGTGGCGAGTGCAGAAGCTGTGAGCCGTTTCGCCAGCGAGATTCCCAGCTTCGCCCAAAAACTGATGGACGCCTTCTGGCCCGGCCCGCTGACCCTGATTTTGCCGCGCCGGCCCGAAGTGGCCGCTGCAGCTGCCGGTGGTCAAAACTCCGTCGGCCTGCGCTGCCCGTCGCATCCCGTGGCCTTGGCTTTGCTAAACGCCTGCGCCGAGCAGGGTATTTACGGCCTAGCCGCCCCAAGCGCCAACCAGTTTGGTCGCGTCAGCCCGACCACTGCACAGCACGTCCAAAGCGAGTTTGCCGGCACACCCTACAGCGACATGCCGATTCTGGATGGCGGCGCCTGCAGCGTCGGCATCGAGTCAACCATCATTGACTGTAGCCGTGGCGCGCCCGTATTGCTACGCCCAGGCGTGCTAACTCAGGTGCAGATTGAATATGCTTGTGGTCAAAACTTACTATTAAATGATGAGCAAACTAATGAACAAATACGCCGGCTAGAGACTAAAAATATCTCTTTTTTGCCTGTAATTTTATCAGTAGCTCCCAGAGCGTCAGGTACCCTGGAATCTCATTACGCCCCCAAAGCCAAAGTCCGCTTGATGGACGCCAAAGCTCTGCAATCTGCGCTGGATATTTTGGGTGCAGACGCCAAACACATCGCCGTTTACTCCCGCCAGCAAATGCGCAGCGCCAGCACCAACATCCTTTTCCGCCGCATGCCCGAAGTCGCCGCCCAAGCCGCCCAACAACTGTTCGCCACCCTGCGCGAGCTGGATCAGCCCGATATCAAGCTGATCTGGGTGGAATCGCCGCCTGAAGATGCGGTGTGGGATGGGGTGCGGGATCGGGTGACGCGGGCGGCGGCTTGACTTAACGGGTCTTGACCAAGTTGGGCTGCAGCAAACCCATGACTTTTGATCGTGCGGCAGCTAAGATGACAGGCATGCAGCTTTTGATTTAAAAGGAGGCGTCATGAGCATTTCCTTAAAACGAGCCTACGAGCCAGCGGCCAAGTCGGATGGCGTTCGGATTCTGGTTGACCGGATTTGGCCGCGTGGTGTGACAAAAGTCGAGGCTGAAATCGAACATTGGGCTAAGGATGTGGCACCAACAACCGATCTGCGCAAGTGGTTCGGGCACGACCCCGAAAAGTGGACTGAGTTTCAAAAAAAATACCGTGAAGAACTCAAAGGCAATCCGGGTTTGTTAGACATCAGAGAGTTGTCG
>CBDUEA010000092.1:0-6919 GCA_965365965.1 uncultured Polaromonas sp.
GACATGCCGCAGCGGTGAGCCTACTTGGGTGAATGAGGTGTTAAGTGTTGTTTAATGCAGCCATGCAAAGACTTTTTCACCAGCTTCACCTGCTTGGGGCACTCCTTTTCACGCTGACTTTGACGCTACCGATCCTCTGCCAAGCGGCAGAGTCGTCAGCAACTCAGCAAGAAGTCGCCCATCTATTCACAACGCTAGAGAACTCCAACTGCCAGTTCAACCGCAACGGCTCTTGGTACAGCGCTAAGGAGGCTTCTGGGCATTTGGCAACTAAATACAAATATCTGCAGAATAAAGACTTGGTTCCGTCGGCTGAAAAGTTCATTGAAAGAGCAGCGACTGAGAGCAGTTTGAGCGGCAAGGCTTACCAGATCAAATGTGCGGATAATGTGGTGCAGCCAAGCGCGCCGTGGTTCACGGCGGCTTTGGAGAAGTACCGGGCTGGTGTGAAAGTCCGTTGATAGTTGGAAAGCAATTGCTATATATTTAATAGCTAACTAGGTAATAAATACGCCGGCTAAAGGCATATTTGACCTCTAAAACGACATTTTCATGCTGTTTTTGACTATTTGGAGCCTGTAACGGCCTCGTCATCCACGGCCTTTTGCACGGCCTTGTAAAAAGCTTCACGCGCCGGCATGGCTACAGGGTCTCTGGCGCCGCCAGCCCAGTTGGCATTGGAGACAATGACCAGCTTGCGTTTAGGGTCGATAAAAATGCCTTGGCCAAAAATGCCACGCGCCGTGAAACTGCCGTCGTCATAAGTCCACCAAAAGTAGCCATAGCCACGGTCTGGAACATCAATGGGTACTTGGCGCTTGGTGGCTTCTGCTAGCCAACCGTCGGGAACAATGGTTTGCCCGTTGACCTTGGCGTCATTGAGGATGAATTGCCCAAACCGTGCAAAATCACGCGCTGTCGCTTGGACGCAGCAGCCGCTGATCTCTTGCCCAGTTTTGCTCAACAGCCAAGTGGCTTGCTGCTCCATGCCAGCGGGAACCCAGATTTTTTCAGACAAATAGGTCGCCAAGGGTTTTTTCGTCGCTTGGTTCAGCAAGATGCCAACTAAATTCGTCTCACCCGTGCTGTACAGCCAGCGTGTGCCAGCAGGCGCTTCACGCGGCAGTTTGCGCATGTAGCTTACCAAGGCGTCCACACCCTCCTCGGGCTTGTGGTTGTTGAACTTGGCCACATCAGAATTTGGATCGGCGTAGTCTTCGTTCCATTTGATACCAGAGGTCATGGTCAACAACTGACGTATGCTAACGTCGTCGTAGGCCGAGCCTTTCATCTGCGGGATATAGTCGCTGACCTTGTCGTCCATGCTTTTGATGCTGCCGTCTTTCAAAGCCGCGCCCACGAGGGTGGACGTCATGGACTTGGCGACGGAAAAACTGGTCCAGCGCCCCGCAGCATCAAAATTTAAACCGTAGCGTTCCAAACGCAGCTTGCCGTCATGCAGTACGAGCAGCGCCGCGCTGCGCTGACCCGCCATGTAGGCATCAACGTCGATCGCCAGTTTTAACGGTGGCCCGGGTGGCAAAGGCGACGGTGCACTGCCGGCTGCAATTACTCGTGATTTAGCGAGGACAGGCAGCCTGTCCAAGGCACGAAACGCCGCATCTCGCTGCGATTGGGTCCAAAACAGCAAGTCACGGTTGGTGGGCACCGTGGCCAACAGTCCGCGTGTTTCTTTGTCCAAGCTAAACCAGCCAGCCGTACCAGCGGTGACGATGACGAGCAATGCCCCCAGTGCAATCTTCTTGAATTTCAAAATGGCGCTCCTAAAAATAGTTCAGCAATACATGGTTCGACCATGTTAAGGGCTAAACCCAGTCGAATATCGCCGATTTAACTACTTTTTCTGCGCATTTTCCAGCATCGCCACCATTTCTTTGAATCCGCGTGAACGCGCCAGTTGCAGCGGGGTTTGGCCTTGGCGGTCGGTGAGTTGCAGGTTAGCGCCGGCGTCTATCAGGGCTTTCAGGCTGGCCTGATGGCGCGCGCCGCCGTTACCCAGAACGACCGCTTCAATAGCCGCCGTCCAGTGCAGGTTGTTCACATGGTCTAACGGCGCTCCCGCTTGGATGAGCTGGCGCACGACACCGTCGTGACCCAGATGCGCTGCAGCAATCAAAGCGGTGCCGTCGTAGCGGCTGGTGGTGAGTTTGGCACTGGCACCGAGTTGCAGCAAGACGCGCAACGTATCTTCATCATCGGCCACAGAGGCGATGGTGACGGCATCATAGCGGTCATTTTCAAGGCGGTTCAGGTCAGCACCAGCTGTAGCCAAGGCGCGGATGGCCTCGCGCTGTTTCGCGAAAGTCGCCACGTGCAACGGGGTGCGGCCGTAGGCGTCGGTGGTGTTCAAGGCGTCTGGTTTAACGACCAAGCGTTGGATCTGAGCCAGATCCCCACGCTGTGCTGCGGCGAACAAGCCGGTGTATTTAGCAGATTCTGCAGCGCTGGGTGCGACTTGGGCCAGGGCTTGCGCCACTGGCAAAGCACCAACAATGCAGAAAGCCAAGGCCCATGGACTGAGAAAATGCCGCATGGATGTCTTCATGTGTTTACATTTGGTTTGTTGCGTTGTTGGCTTCATGGCAAGCTTACTTCAGCGCGTAAATTAAACGGATTTATTTCAACAATTCTTTAACCTTGTCGATTGCGACCATGGCACATTGCTCGTCCAAATGGCCGCCAGGTGCGCCGGCTACACCGACAGCGCCTATGACTTCATTGCCCACTTTGACTGGAACGCCACCACCCAAGACCAAAAAGCCAGGAATATTGATCAATGTCGCAGCTGCTGGGGTTTTCTGCACGCCTTCCAGCATGGCTGCTGTGGTGTTTTTGGCGGATGCAGAGGTGAAAGCCTTGGCTTGTGCAGCAGCGACGGTGTGTGGGCCTGCATTGTCAGCACGTTGGAAAGCGCGCAAAGTGCCAGCGCGGTCAAGCACGGCGGCGGCGACGTTGTAGCCATTGGCGCTGCAAGCGGCAACGGTGGCGCTGGCGATTTGGTTGGCCAGCTCTAAAGACATGTTCTTTTCAGTGCGAACCGCTTGCGCGCTTGCCGCGATGGCTGTGAGTGACAAAACGATGGCAGCAATTTTGAAGGTGGTTTTCATGGGTTTTCCTAAAGGTCAAAGCGGTTCGATCAACCGTAGGAGAACTTTAAAAAATCTGAGCGCTTTGCGCTATTCGTGCTGCTACGCGCCCTGCTCCGTAGAAATACTGAGCCTTGCTCTTTTGGAATTAAGCTTAAACCGCGCTGTCTTCGTCCACCAGCGCGGCGTATTGGCGAATCAGCTGCGCCAGCGATTCCGTCTGCAGCTTGGCAAACAGGTTGGCGCGGTGGGTTTCGACGGTGCGGGGTGACAGGTCCAGCGCACGGCCGATTTCTTTGTTGGTCAAGCCCGATGTGATCAAGCCCAGTACCTCGCGCTCGCGCTCGGACAGCTGCGCAAAACGCTCACGAGCGGCGCGGTCAGCGCGGTGGGTTTGACGGGTGCGCACGTGCTGTCGCACAGCGTTTTGCAAGGCCTCAAGCAGCGCCTCGTCGTTGACTGGTTTCTCCAAAAACTCGGCCGCACCGGCTTTGAAGGCGCGGCGGCACATCTCCACCGTGCCATGGCCGGTGAGCATGATAACGGGTTGATCCACACCCAGCTGCACCAAGGTGTCCAGCACCGTCAGACCACTGATACCGGGCATGCGGACATCCAACACAATGGCGCCAATGGCTTCACGGTCAAACTGGGTCAAAAAAACCTGCGGGTCGTCCCAGGGCTGCACCCGCAAACCAACGGTGCTGATGAGCAGCGCCAAACCTTCGCGCACGGCGGCATCGTCGTCGATCAGATGGATGGTGGGTGACAGTGTCACGGCAGGAGAGTTCATGGTTAGCTATTCACCAAAGGTAAGGCTAAGGGCAAAGTCAAGGTGAATACTGCGCCGCCTTCAAGCGCATTCTTGGCACTGAGTTGTCCGCCCATGCCCGTGGCCAGCGTTTCACACAGTGTCAGACCCAAGCCAAGGCCACCTTCGCGGGTAGAGAAAAATGGCTCAAACAAATGCGGTAAGACCTCTGGTGGAATCCCAGTGCCATTGTCGGCAACGGTCAATATGCCAGTTTGGTCTTGCGTTCTAACAGATACAAACAAGATGCGCGGCGTTTTATCAACTTTTTCAAGGGCTTGCAGTGCATTCATCACCAAGTTGTGAATGATTTGATCCAACGCGACCGGGTCTGCCTGCACCCGCACCGTCGCATCAGCCTGCAATTGGGGCAAGACATGGCGGCGCTGGCATTCTGGCTCCAGCAAATACAAGGCGCGTCGCAAAGCATCGCCCAGATCCACCGCTTGAGATGACTCTCCAGACTCGGGGTGCTCCACCACGCGGCGCAAGCGCCCGACCACTTCGGCAGCGCGGCGGGCTTGGGCCGCGGCCTGCGCCATCGCTACTTGGGCCGTGGCCAGCTCGGGCGGGTCATCGGCCAGCAGTCGCTGAGCGGCCTGCGTGTTGGCCAGCACCGCAGTGAGGGGTTGGTTTAGTTCATGTGCGACACCCGCGGCCAGTTCGCCCAAGGTGTTCAAGCGTGCCACCTGCCCCAGTCGCAGCAGTTCCTCCGCCCTGCGGCGCGCTGTCAGCTGGCGTTGCCATTGGGACAAGGCAGCCAGTACCGCAACCTCCGCCAGCGTCCACAACAGCATGGCCAGCCAAGGCAATTGAGACCAGCCAAAATATTGCGTGGCCACCACATCAAAAGGCTGACTCTCGGCTGCCAAGTGTTTGTTGAAGTCAAAGCGCCAGCCGCGTTCGGTCTTTTGACCTTGAGGTGGATGCTGAAGCGCTGCGCTGCCCGGTTGCAAAACAAACGACTGGCCTTCGTAAGCCAACACCACCCGCACGGGGCTGCTGTCGGGTTGCATCGGCCAATCGCTCCAAGGCACCATGGTCCGCATGTCGATGGTCAGTGCGTAGGCCATGGGTTCGGCCGCAAGCACCAAGCGGTAGCGACCGCTGCTGAGATCTACCGAGGCCAAAGCTGCGCGGTGGGTTTGGCGAGACGATGCTTCCGCCTGCGTCAACGCGACATCTGGCCAAGCCATGCCCCGATCGCGTCGTTGCACAGCCAAAATATGAGGATACAACGCAGACAAGCGCTGCTCCGGTGCCGCATCAGCCGCAGATTCTGCGCCGGGTTGCAGAAGCGCCAGCGTGGCGAGGATAGCGTCGTGCTGCACCACCTGTTGGCTGAGCAAGCGATGCACAATCCGCGCGTCGGTTTCAAACAAGGCCCGATGACGATCCAGCGCCAAACTGCCAATCAGCAACGCCCCCCCTAGAGACAGCATCAGCCCCACAAAGACCCAGCTAAACCGAGACGGCCAAGTGCGGTGCATGACACGCAGCAGCGCACGGGAAGAAGACAAGGTTGACGGTGGCGAAGAAGAGAACGTCATGCAAAGTATCTTACTTGACGGCTGATTTTGTTGTCTTTGTTAACGTCAGCCATGGCGAAAGCGGCGACGCGTTTTGTGACGTCAAGTGAAATCGAAACGAGCGCCTGAACCCTCAAGTCCAGACGCCCGCCGCACGAGTTCGCGTGCTGAGGGATGAAGTTTGACCTAGCTGCCGATTATTGAATCGCCTTGTCAAACTCGGCACGGGAGATGAACTTGTCGCCGTCCGTGTCGATCATTTCAAACTTAGCGACCAAACCTGGTACGCCTTCGGCTTCTTGCTTGCTCAGCTTGCCATCTTTGTTGGCGTCAGACTTGACAAAAGCAGCGACCAATTCAGTCGTGCTCATGGCAGCCTTGGCCGGTACAGCATCCATCGCTGGCGCTGTGGACTGCGCCCATACAGAGGCCGTTGTTGCCAAAACAGAAATGGCAATGGCGCTAGCTAACAAGTTACGTTTTTTGAAAGTCATTCGTGAACTCCAGTTCAAGTTGAAAGGAATTGCATTTCACCCCAGCAAGCGCAGGCATACAAGGGTTTTTACCTAGCCTTACTTCGTTCACCATTTGCTTACCTCAGCGGTGGTTTCTTTACCTTCGATACATTTTTAAAAACAAGAACACAGACCATGTTGTGGTAATTAGAATAGCAACATGAGCCTACAAACAGCACGCTTTCAAGCGCTTTTCAAGACACAACTCCCTATCATCCAAGCGCCCATGGCGGGTGTGCAAGACCACCGTTTGGTCGTTGCTGTTTGCGAGGCCGGCGGATTAGGCTCACTGCCTGCGGCGATGCTGAGTTTGGAGGCTTTACACAAAGAGTTGACATACATTCAAGAGCAGACCGATCGCCCCTACAACGTCAACTTCTTTTGTCATACGCCGCCCGAACCCAGCAAAGCGCGTGAAGCGGCTTGGCAAGCGGCCTTAGCGCCCTATTACCAAGAACATGGCATCGATGCAAGCAGAATGGCGACGGGTCCAGCGCGGTCGCCTTTCTCAGCGGAGGCGGCAGACTTGCTGGAGGTTTTCAAACCAGCGGTTGTGCGCTGTCAGTTTGGGCTGCCCTCGCCTGATTTAATGGCTCGTGTACGTAGCTGGGGCAGCAAAATCATTGCCTCGGCCACGACTGTCGAGGAAGCACTGTGGCTTGAGGCGCGCGGTGTCGATGCGGTGATTGCACAAGGACTTGAAGCAGGTGGTCATCGGGGGCATTTCCTGCACCTCGATGCTGACCATGATTTAACCCGACAGCTCGGCACCTTCGCGCTCTTGCCGCAAATCGTGCAAGCAGTCCGTCTGCCCGTCATTGCAGCAGGCGGTATTGCCGACGCCAACGGTGTGGCTGCTGCTTTGGCACTGGGTGCGACGGCTGTGCAAGTTGGCACAGCTTACCTGCTGTGCCCTGAGGCAACGACCAGCGCCGTTCACCGAGCCGCCCTCAAAAG
>CBDUEA010000093.1:0-6827 GCA_965365965.1 uncultured Polaromonas sp.
GATTTTGCTCATCGCCGGAGCGGGCGTCGGTTCGTTGTTGGTGGCTTCTGAAGTAGCCTTCAACATCGTCAAAATCTCAGGCGCGCTGTACCTCATCTACGTCGGCTGGGCACAATGGACGGCAAAAACACTGGTTGAGCCAGAGTCAAAGTTAAAGTCAAAGTCAAAGTCAAAGTCTAAGAACGCGTTGAACGCTAAACCAGCAGGGCCGCTTACTTGGCGAAAACGCTGCGCGATGGGGTTTTTAACCAATGTCACCAACCCTAAAGGTATTGTTTTCATGGTGGCTGTGTTGCCCCAATTCATCAGCCCCAACCAGCCGTTGTGGCTGCAGTTGTTGGTGATGGCGGTTACCATGATTTCTGTCGATACGCTGGTGATGTCAGGCTATGCGTATGCCGCAAGTGCTTTGCAGCATTTGTTCCGCGACACCCAAGCGCTGCGTATTCAAAATCGTGTGTTTGGCGGTATTTTGATGGCGGTTGGAACGGGCTTGTTTTTTGTGAAGCGGCAATCGGCCGTTTAAATTCAGTCGACTTTCAGCCAATTTTTACTCGATGTTCTGCGCTTGCTTTAAAGCCAACGCAGCGTCATACAACGCATTGCGCGGCGCACCAGTGATGTCAGCGGCGAGTTTGACGGCTGTTTTCAAGGGCAGCTCTGCCAGTAAAAGCTTCAAAATACGTGGCGCATCGTCTTGTGGATTCTCAATCGCCATCGGGTGCAACACCAAGGCAAATTCACCACGGGTGCGGTTGCTGTCGGCTTGTAGCCAGTCGGTGAAGCGCGCCGCTGAGATGGTGGCAATCTCTTCAAACTGCTTGGTCAATTCGCTGCCAATGGTGATTTGACGATCGCCCAGCACAGCCAGCGCTTTGGCAACTGCTTCAATGCGGTGAGGCGCTTCTAAAAGAACGAGCGCACCAGTGAGAGATTGCAATTTCAAGATCGCTGTATCACGTTCCATGGCTTTGGTGGGCAAGAAACCGATGAATTGAAAGCCTGTGTCGTGTGTGATGCCTGCAACGCTCAAAAGGGTGATGACGCTGCTCGCGCCCGGCAGTGGGACGATGGGTAAACCCGCTGCACGAACCAGTGCCACCAGCCGCGCACCCGGATCACTCACAGCGGGCGTGCCTGCGTCGCTGACAAAAGCGATGCGTTGTCCGTTTTGCAGGCGTGCAATTACGTGCTCGGCGGCCTCTGCCTCGTTGTGCTCATGCACGGCCAGCAGCGGTTTCTCCGCACCGGCGGCAATGCCATAAGTACGTAGCAGGGGCTGGGTGTGGCGTGTGTCTTCGCAAGCAATGGCGTCAACCAGTGCCAACACATGCAAGGCGCGCAGACTGATATCGGCTAAATTACCAATCGGAGTTGCCACCACGTAGAGTGTCCCAGCGGGGTGGTGTTGCGCCCCTGCTGCGTCGCGAGCCGCCACTAAAGCTGAGCCCCAGTGTGTGGTCAGTGAGATTTTCTGCGAAGATTCATGCATAGAATTCAATATGGTTTTCAAAATAAATGGCAACTTGGCTCAAACAACCCGTGACTTTGGTGAAGAAAATAAGTCAAACTTTGACGAGTATGCCTGCAAAGCTTAGCGAATCTACCAATAAAAATGGAACAACCAAGAGCAAAGGCGATGCGGCTGAAGACTTGGCATTGAAGCATTTGCAGGCGGCTGGTTTGAAGCTGTTAGAGCGCAATTATCGGACGCCGGGACGCGGCGGTGGAGAAATTGACCTCATCATGCGCGATGTGGAGGGTACTTTGGTGTTTGTTGAGGTGCGCCAGCGCTCTGGTGGTCTGCATGGCGGCGCAGCGGCCAGTATCAGTGCCACCAAACAGAAGCGTATTATTTTTGCAGCGAGGCGCTACTTGATGCGTCTCGGTCACCCACCCGCTTGTCGCTTTGACGTGGTGTTGCTTGAAGGGCAAGAACAAAACCACCTCACTTGGCTGAAGGCTGCTTTCGACGCTTCTTGAGCACACCAATACGCCTGCGTCTATGCATGCGAAAATGGTGTGACATCAAGTAACATTTATGCGCTTGAGCTTTATAAATACACTTTACAACACGGGTTATCATCAAACTCATGCTAGAACAACGCATTGAACAGAATTTTATTGACAGTGCCGATTTGAAATACCAGTCAGCGCAAGTTTTGAGTAAACCTATCGCTGAAGCCGTCCAGGCATTACTGGCCTGTGTGACCAGCGGCGGCAAAGTCTTGGTGTGCGGTAACGGTGGTTCGGCCGCTGACGCGCAACATTTTGCGGCTGAATTTGTCGGTCGTTACGAGCGCGAGCGTCCCGAGTTGGCTGCGATTGCACTGACAACAGACAGTTCCATCATCACAGCCATCGCCAACGATTACGACTTCAGCGTGATTTTCTCCAAACAAGTGCGCGCTTTAGGGCAAGCCGGCGATGTACTCTTGGCATTCACCAGCAGCGGCAACTCCCCCAATGTGCTCAAAGCGATTGAAGCTGCGCATGAGCGCGAAATGATCGTCATTGGCTTGAGTGGTATGGGTGGCGGTAAGATGAACACGGTCTTGCGCGATACAGACATTCATATTTGTGTGCCGCATGAACGTACGGCACGGATTCAAGAGGTGCACCTCTTGGCCTTGCACTGTTTGTGTGATGGCGTCGACAACCAATTACTTGGCGAAAAGGAATCCTAATGTTAAAACCCACTTCTAAAATCAACGCTTTGCCTCTGACCTCTGGTGCATTCGTTAAGCTCATTGTGATCAGCACTTTGCTTGGTAGCTTGAGTGCTTGTACCGCATTGGTTGTAGGTGGCGCCGTGGCCGGGGCTACCTTGGTCGCCACAGATCGCCGCAGCTCCGGTGCGCAGCTCGATGATGAAGGCATTGAAATTCGCGCCAGTTCCAGACTCAAAGACAAGTTTGGTGAGCGCGGGCATTTTAACGTGACAAGCTTTAACCGTCGCGTTCTTTTGACGGGCGAGGTCGCAAACGAAGCGGATAAATTGGCGGCTGAGCAGTTGGTCTTTCAGGTTGACAACGTGAAAATGGTGGTTAATGAGTTGACGGTTGCAAGCATGACGTCCACCTTGCAACAGCGTTCTAACGATACGCTGATCACTGGACTTGTCAAAGCAGGTATGTTGGAAGCCAAAGACATTCCATCCAGTGCTTTCAAGGTGGTGACGGAGCGCAATGTGGTCTATTTGATGGGACGTGTCACGGCAAAAGAAGCTGATCGCGGAACTGAAGTTGCGCGAAGCACCAAAGGCGTGTCAAAAGTGGTGCGCAGTTTCGAGATCATCAGCGAAGAAGAAACCAAACGCTAAAAACTTTCGCAACTGCACCGACATTCGAGTTTTCAGGCTCGAATGTCCAGCAAGTTTGGGTAGGGTTAAACCAAGCGCCTGATCAAACTAGAAGTGTCCCAGCGTTGCCCGCCCATGGCTTGCATGTCTGCATAAAACTGATCCACCAAAGCCGTTACGGGCAGGCGGGCACCGTTGTTATGCGCCTCTGCTAGCACCAAACCCAAGTCTTTGCGCATATGGTCCACCGCAAAGCCAAAATCAAATTGTTTTGACAACATGGTCTTGCCACGGTTATCCAGTTGCCAGCTTTGTGCAGCGCCTTTGCCAATGACATCTAACACGAGGTGCATGTCTAGCCCCGTCTTTTGCCCAAAAGCTAAGGCCTCACTCAAGCCTTGCACCAATCCGGCGATACAAATTTGATTCACCATCTTGGTCAGCTGTCCTGCACCACTGTCGCCCATGTGCGTCACAGCTTTTGAAAACGCCATCGCAACGGATTGAAGGGCTGCAAAGGCGGCATGATCACCGCCACACATCACTGTCAGCACACCATTCTTAGCGCCCGCCTCGCCGCCAGACACAGGTGCATCTACAAAGTGCAAGCCTTGATGGGCTGCCTTGGCAAATAGTTCGCGCGCCACATTAGCAGAGGTGGTGCTGTGGTCTACAAATGTGGCGCCCGCCTTCATGCCAGCAAACGCGCCATCGTCAGCACGTTGGTCTGCGCCGATGCTGCTGCCTAAAGTGATGCTTCTGAGCGAATCATCGTCACCCACACAACTGAACACGATATCCGCTTGTGCAACAGCTTCTCTGGGTGTGGTGGCAAAAGTTACCTCTACGCCGGCGGGTAAGTTGCGGGATACGTCAGCCACCCAAGCTTGAGCTTTGGAGGTGGTTCGGTTGTACACCGTCACCTGGTGGCCCGCTATCGCTAAATGTTCGGCCATGGGAGCACCCATCACTCCCAAACCTAAGAATGCGACTTTGTGGGAGGGGCATGGTGCGTATGTTTTTGTAGGGATAGTCATGTTTTTGAGAGCATTGAGGATTAAAAATTGCGTTGCAATAGACTATGTTTAAACCACAGAGAAATGTTCAGTGCCTTCAGCTAAATTTTTACTTTTGCCACGCTCGCTGGTGAGCTTGATTTGCAAACGCAGGTCGTTGACCGAGTCCGCGTTACGCAGAGCATCTTCATAGGAAATGGTGTGCGCCTCATAAGCATCAAACAAAGCTTGGTCAAATGTTTGCATGCCCAAATTGCGGCTCTTCTTCATGATCTCTTTGATTTCAGTCACATCGCCTTTGAAAATCAAGTCAGAAATCAAAGGCGTATTCAGCATGATCTCAATCGCTGCGGTACGGCCTTTGCCATCTTCTTTGGCAATCAAACGCTGCGATACAAAAGCGCGCAGGTTGAGCGATAAATCCATCAGCAGCTGCATGCGGCGCTCTTCGGGGAAGAAGTTGATGATCCGGTCAAGGGCTTGGTTGGCGCTGTTGGCATGCAAGGTCGCCAAACACAAATGGCCTGTTTCCGCAAAAGCAATCGCATGCTCCATGGTTTCGCGGTCACGAATCTCACCCATCAAAATCACATCGGGCGCTTGACGTAAAGAGTTTTTGAGCGCGGACTCCCAGCTCTCGGTGTCAATGCCGACTTCTCGCTGTGTGACGACACAGTTTTTATGTGGGTGAACAAACTCAATCGGATCTTCAATGCTGATGATGTGACCAAAACTGTTTTCATTGCGCCAATCAATCATGGCCGCCATGGTGGTGGATTTGCCAGAACCAGTGGCACCCACCAAAACACACAAACCACGCTTGGCCATGGCCACCTCTTTGAGCACTTGGGGAACGCCCAAGGTGTCAATCGTCGGCAGTGTGGCAGGAATAATCCGTAAAACCATACCCACATTGCCTTGCTGCATGAAGGCACTGACCCGAAAACGGCCTACGCCATTGGGCGAGATGGCAAAATTACATTCTTTGGTGCGCTCAAATTCAGCAATTTGTTTGTCGTTCATGATGGCACGCGTTAAAGCCAGTGTGTGTTTGGCAGTCAAGGCATGTGTAGAGATTTTGGTCACCATGCCATCCACTTTGATGGCTGGCGGGAAATCAGCCGTGATAAACAAATCGCTGCTGTTGCGTGAAATCATCAATCGCAATAAATCGTTGATAAATCGGCTGGCTTGTTCGCGTTCCATGAGAATCTCCTCAAATCGTGACTATGACGGGCTAGGTGAGCGGTACTGTGTGGGTATTTAGCCGGGGAAGTTTTCTGGAACTTTGGCCTTGCTGCGCGCCACAGAATTAGAGATCAAATTGCGTTTGACCATTTCGGTCAAATTTTGATCCAAGGTTTGCATGCCGACGCTGTTGCCGGTTTGAATCGATGAATACATTTGGGCGACTTTGCCTTCACGGATCAAATTGCGAATGGCACTGGTGCCAATCATGATTTCATGTGCAGCGATGCGGCCTGCGCCGTCTTTGGTTTTGCATAACGTTTGCGCAATCACCGCTTGCAAAGATTCGGACAACATGGCCCGTACCATCTCTTTTTCCTCAGCCGGAAAGACGTCAATAATCCGGTCAATCGTTTTGGCGGCGCTGGAGGTGTGCAGGGTACCCAGCACCAAATGGCCTGTTTCTGCAGCGGTCATGGCCAAACGAATGGTTTCCAAATCGCGCATCTCGCCCACCAAAATCGCATCCGGGTCTTCACGCAAGGCTGACTTTAGGGCCGCCGCAAAACTTTGGGTGTGAGGCCCTACTTCGCGCTGGTTGATCAAGCATTTTTTAGACACATGCACAAACTCAATCGGGTCTTCCACCGTCAAAATGTGGCCGTACTCTTCCTCATTCAAATGGTTCACCATAGCCGCCAAGGTGGTGGACTTGCCCGAGCCGGTCGGCCCAGTCACCAATACCAAGCCGCGCGGCTTAAGCGCTAACTCGGCAAAAATCTTCGGCGCATTGAGCTGTTCCAGCGTCAAAATGGTCGATGGAATGGTTCGGAAAACCGCGCCAGCGCCCCGGTTTTGGTTGAAGGCGTTGACACGAAAACGCGCCAAACCTTCAATCTCAAACGAAAAGTCGATTTCTAAAAATTCTTCATAGCGCTTACGCTGACCATCGTTCATGATGTCGTAGACCATGGCGTAAACGGCTTTGTGGTCCAAGGCATCGACATTCAAGCGCCGCACATCGCCATTCACCCGAATCATCGGCGGCAGACCTGCAGACAAGTGCAAATCCGAGGCTTTATTTTTTACACTGAATGCCAGTAACTGAGTGATATCCATGCCAAGTCCGTTCTTAAATCGTGGTTTATTCTTTGCTGAAAGACTGCGTATTTGTTACTTTTGTCGCTAAAAGGAACATTTAGTTGCCAATATACAAGCGCAAAAGCATTTATAGTCAATTATGACCAACATTGCAGGCAATATTGAGGCGGTTCAGCAACGTATTGAGGAAGCGTGTCAAAAGTCCGGCCGTCGTCCAGAGG
>CBDUEA010000094.1:0-6817 GCA_965365965.1 uncultured Polaromonas sp.
GCTGGCGAATTTTTTATTGTCGCGGGCAAAACGCATCATGTAGCGACCAAAAGCACCAAAACCAGCGCGCTCCGCATACACCCAACTCACGGCGCCCACCACATAAGCCGCACTTTGTGCGCCCATGATCCACAACAAATCACCCAGCAAAAACTCTTCGTTGGCAACATCACGTCCAGCTTTGATAATGAGCCAGGTGGTGGATGCTGCCAAGGCGGCTTCGACGATCAGCAAAAACAGCATCACGTAAAACGGTGGGCACATCAAAAACCGGACAAAGTCGAGGTTTTTGTAGATGCTTCGTTGTTTGATTACTGGCACAGAGGTGGTCATGGGTGGGAAGTGTTGCTCGTAAAAATAGCCGCTCAAGCTTTTTGTCTCAAATATGCAACACTTAGTCTACCTCAGTATCGTTGCTCTCAATTTGACAGCTTTTGACGAAATAGCTGCGTCTAAGCTTCTTTTATTTTATTCTGAATATTTTTGTATTTTTGTTGTCAACCGTTTGCAAACACGCATCGTTACGGATACACCTACCGAAATATTGGCAGGAATTTTAAATAACGTTATTTAAGGAAATTTCAAAAATGAACAAATTACTCGCTGCTTTGGTTGCTGGCCTTTTCTCAGTTGGCGTATTCGCCGCTTCCCACACGGCTGCACCAGCTGCTGCTCCTGCTAAGCCAGCTGCTGGTCAGAACCCAGTGCCCGGTACAGCTAAGCCTGCAGCAGCAGCTGCTATGCCAGCTGCTGCTATGCCAGCTGCTGCTCCAGCCGCTGAAATGAAAAAAGAAGAAGCTAAGCCAGCTGCTGCTCCTGCCAAGAAAGCTAAAAAAGCTCACAAAGCAAAAAAATCACACAAAGCTAAAGCTAAAGCAGCAGCTGGTGAGAACCCAGTCGCTAAGTAATTAGCACTTTGTAGTTTGACTTCGGTCTTGCTACGATGTTGGTCGCAGTAGGGAGAATTTTTTTTACTGCATTTTTTATTATTTTTAATCTGAAAGAACATCATGGCTAAAAAAGCAAAAAAATCTAAAAAAGCAAAACCAGCTCCAGCAGCTAAATAAATTTGTCGACTTCGGTCGATAAATAATGCTTTTAATGCCCGCCCTGTGCGGGCATTATTTTTTTCTACATTATTTTTTTGTTAGCGCAATTAAAATCAGGTTTATGAAATACTTTTTCACTGCCATTTTTTTCATCGCTTCTTTGGGTTTGAATACCGTTTCTGCCCAAGAAGGTCCTCAGCTCAATCTACAACGCATCAAAATTTCGGCAGGCATGTATCAAATTGATACGCAACTGGCATTAGACCCCGAGCAACGGCAAATAGGTTTGATGAATCGCCCCACGATGCCGGCTCATGAAGGCATGCTTTTTGTGTGTGACGATGCGGGGGTGCAGTGTTTTTGGATGAAAAACACCTTGCTACCGCTGACTGCTGCTTTTGTAGATGACGACGGCACCATCGTCAACCTTGAGGACATGAAACCGCAAACCTTGGCCTCGCATTGTTCTAAAAAACCCGTGCGCTACGTCTTAGAGATGAACCAAGGCTGGTTTGCCAAACGCGGCATCAAAGCTGGTTTTAAACTCTCCGGTGTGCCGTTCAAGCAACCATAAAACAACGAACCCAAGAAAAAAGACCGCAAAAACTTGTGTTTTGCGGTCTTTTTTTGCGGCCAATTGACGCCAGACTAAGCTTGATCCAACAGGGCAGATCAGCGCGTCATAGAGTGCTTAGGCGAAGTTGGCTTGGGCAAACTCCCAGTTCACCAAATTGCTCAAAAAGGTTTCAACAAACTTTGGACGCATGTTGCGGTAGTCGATGTAGTAAGCGTGTTCCCACACGTCCACGGTCAACAAAGCTTTGTCCGCTGTGGTCAAAGGTGTACCGGCTGCGCCTGTGTTGACGATATCTACCGTGCCGTCTGGTTTTTTGACCAACCACGTCCAGCCTGAACCAAAGTTACCCACAGCAGATTTCACGAACGCTTCTTTGAACGCTGCGTAAGAGCCAAACTTGGCGTTGATGGCTGCGGCCAAAGCACCTGTTGGCTCGCCGCCACCCGCTGGCTTCATGCAGCTCCAGAAAAAGGTGTGGTTCCAAATTTGAGCCGAGTTGTTGTAAATGCCACCGCTGGATTTTTTGATGATCTCTTCCAAGGTCATGCTTTCAAACTCAGTGCCTTTTTGCAGGTTGTTGAGGTTGACCACATACGCATTGTGGTGCTTGCCATGGTGATATTCCAAAGTCTCTTTTGAATAGTTAGGTGCCAAAGCGTCAATCGCGTAAGGCAGGGCTGGCAGGGTATGTTCCATGGTTTTTCCTTTTTAAAAATGGCGGAATGAAAATGATTTACAGTGATTTTAGAACAAAGAGTCACTCGGCGTAGCGGAAGGTGCCAATACTGTCACATCCAGCAGCCCTTTGGCCAACCTTGCGTGCAGTTGCTGACCAGGTTTGGTTTTGGCAGCATCCATCACAGTTAAACCCTTGGCATCCGTCAACCACGCATAACCACGCTGCAAGACCAGTGAGGGGTCCAGCAACGCCAAACCACGCTCTGCGCGCTGCAAACGCTCATCGGCGCGGTGAAAGGCTTGTTTGATGTGGTTCGGAAAATTAGCTTGCAACGTTGTCACATGTTGCTCGCGCCGGGCCACTTGGCTGGTGACAGCGTAACGCAGACGCTGGCTGTGGCTTTGCAAGCTTTGCTGCTGCCGCGCCAGCCACATGGAAGGTCGACCCAAGCGCTGCGCATGGCGGTCTAGGTTTTGATGTTGGGTATCTAGGGTGCGCAGCGCAGCGTCTTGCAGGCGCTCTTGCAGCAAATCGACCGCGCCCAACCAAACATCGCGCGGCTGGCAAACCAGCTCGGCAGCGGCTGTGGGCGTTGGGGCGCGCAGGTCAGCGACAAAGTCGGCGATGGTGAAATCCGTCTCATGACCGACCCCGCTGATGATGGGAACGGGGCTATCGGCCATGGTTCGCGCCAAGGCCTCGTCGTTGAAAGACCACAAATCTTCCATCGAACCACCGCCACGCACTAACAAGATGACGTCTATCGGCACATTTTTTTGATTTTTATCGATTTTAGAGCCTAAATTCGGCTCTATCCGGTGTATCTGTTCATTTCTTTGATATAAATTTGATAGCGCTTTGATCAACTCTTGCGGCGCACCTGCACCCTGTACAGCGGCTTTGGAGATGACCACAGGAATGTGCGGCACACGGCGTTGCAGAGCAGTCACCACGTCATGCAAAGCCGCAGCGCCCAGTGAGGTGACGATGCCAATACCGCGCGGCATCAGCGGCAGCGGCTTTTTACGCTCCGAGGCAAACAAGCCTTCAGCCTCTAGCTTGGCTTTGAGTTTGAGAAACTGCTCAAACAGCGTGCCCTGCCCGGCCTGGCTGATGCTCTCCACAATCAATTGCAAGTCGCCGCGCGGGGTATAGACATCAATGCGACCCCGTACATCGACCAAATCACCGTCGCGCGGTGAAAAATCGGCCAAACTGGCAGCACGCTTGAACATGGCACAGCGGATTTGCCCCGTGCTGTCTTTGAGTGAAAAATAACAATGCCCCGACGAGGCGCGGGAGAAACCTGAAATCTCGCCGCGCACCGCCACCGGGTTAAAGCGCGCATCCAAGGTGTCAGCAATCGCACGGCACAGAGCACCGACTTGCCAGATGCGCGGTTCAGCGGACGACGACGATGCCGAGGACAAGCCCATGGGGTTTGATATGCGCAAATTTGTCGAAAAGGGTTCAGTCATTTGTCCATGTTAGCGTAATTTTGGTGTTCAAAAAAGAGGAGCAAACACGGTTGGTGCTGTCTTATAAGTTATTGATTTATTTGAATATTTTATAATTTTTCAAATTTTTTCTGATGCTTAAATTTTCATCACGCTATTGCAGCCTCCTGTTTATGCGGCTCACGCGAGAGTTCCACCCAGTTTTCCACAACACTGTCCACAGTTATTGTGAGCTCAGTTTTGCTTGAACGTGTTTTGTGCTTAATTTTTCATCATGCCAGTCGCGCGCCCTGTTTATGCGGCTCACGCGAGAGTCCAACCCAGTTTTACACAACACTGTCCACAGTTAATGTGTGGTCGTTGCAAGTTACAGCAAAAAGCTAAGCGATAATGACCGCCAAGCTATTCATTCGTCAGTCAACATCACGGAGATTTCCCCTTTGCTGTCCATCATCCAAGCCGCTGGCTGGCCTATTTGGCCTTTGATTGCATGCTCCATCATCGCCCTGGCCTTGATCATTGAACGCTTCATCAGCCTCAAAACCAGCAAAATTGCGCCGCCACAGCTGTTGGATGAAGCCTTGACCGTGGCTCGTAATTCCATTCCAACGCCTGATGTGGTGAAGCAACTGGAGCAAAGCTCTGAGCTGGGTGCCGTGCTAGCCAGTGGTTTGCGCGCTTTGAACATCAACCCACGCTGCACCGAGCTTGATCTACGTGCCAGCATGGAAGAAACGGGTCGCATGGTCGCGCACCGTTTAGAGAAGTACTTGACGGCGCTGGCCACCATCGCCTCCGCTGCACCTTTGCTGGGTCTCTTAGGTACCGTCATTGGCATGATTGAGATTTTCGGCTCGCAAGGTGCTTCCTCCGGTGGCGCCAACCCGGCGCAGCTGGCACAAGGTATCTCGATGGCGTTGTACAACACGGCCTTTGGTTTGATTGTGGCAATTCCGTCTTTGATTTTCTGGCGCTACTTCAGAGCACGGGTCGATGCTTATTTATTGACCTTGGAGCTGTCCTCTGAGCGCTTGGCGCGTCATTTGGTGAACCTGTCGCAACGTTAACATCATCGATCCCTATAAATCATGGACTTTCGCAGCCGCTCCCACCGAAGTGCCAACACCGAGCCTGAAATCAACCTGATTCCGTTCATCGACGTGCTCTTGGTGGTGTTGATTTTCCTCATGCTGTCAACCACTTACAGCAAGTTCACAGAATTACAACTGAAGCTGCCCACAGCCGATACACAAGCCGCCAAAGACCGCCCGAACGAGATCATCGTCAGTGTCAGCAGCGCAGGCGCTTACAGCATCAACAAGAAACCGGTTGAACAACGCGGTGTGAACGGCTTGGCCAGTGCTTTAACAGAAGCGACCAAAACCTTGAACGTGAGCGCAGGCAAAGAGCCGGTCATCATCATCAGCGCCGATGCGCAAGCGACGCACCAAGCCGTCATCAGCGTGATGGAGGCGGCACGCCAATCAGGTTTGAACCAAATCACCTTTGCGACCCAAAAGTCAGCCGCTGGGGCTAACTGAACGCGGTTCTGCATCCCTGTGCAGATGAAGTCCAACAAACTAGAGCAGACCCTACAAAGCGCTTGGATGCAGCGCGGTCTGTTGGCCTGCTTGCTGTGGCCGTTGTCACTGGTTTATGGCGCTTTAAGTGGCTTGCATCGCCGGCTTTTCCGATGGGGCGTTCTGAAAACCGATGTCTTAGCCGTTCCAGTCGTCGTCGTGGGTAATCTGGTTGCGGGTGGCGGAGGCAAAACACCCACAGTGATGGCTATCGTCAAGCATTTGAAGCAACAAGGCCTGCGACCCGGCATCATCTCGCGTGGCTACGGGCGTTTGGATACGCGCTGCCAAGAGGTCAAGCCAGACAGCTCACCTGATTTAGTGGGTGACGAACCCGCGTTGATGCAACGAACCTGCCAAGTGCCCGTTTTTGTTGCCACAAAGCGTGTTGACGCTGCAAAAGCCCTTTTAGCCGCCTACCCTGATGTCAACGTGATCGTGAGCGATGACGGCTTGCAACACCACGCGCTGCACCATGATTTAAGCATCACGGTGTTTGACGACCGAGCCATCGGCAACGGCTGGCTGTTACCCGCAGGGCCATTGCGCCAGTTTGTGACAAAAACTTCCGATGACTCCGACATCATCTTGCACACAGGGCAAGCGCCCACGTTACTTCAAGATGTCGCCACCACCCAATTTACAGCACGCCGAAGCTTAGCAAACAACGCGATGCGCGCGGATGGCAGCCAAACCGTGCTCAGTCATTTGCAAAACGCCATGCCTGCCAAACCACTGCTGGCACTGGCGGGCATCGCCAAGCCTGAAGCTTTTTTCAGCATGTTGCGCCAAAGCGGGTTGACGGTGTTTGAAACGCTGGCACTGCCTGACCACTATTCTTTCAATAGCGAACTATTGAATAAATACGCCGGTTGTGACCTAATTTGCACTGAAAAAGACGCTGTCAAACTGTGGCAAACCCGTCCTGACGCCTTGGCCGTGCCCTTGGTGTTTGAACCTGAAGCGGCATTTTTTGCAGCTTTTGATGCAGCGCTTTCGCCATTTTTACTGAACAAAAAGCTATCATCACGCCATGGACACCAAACTACTTGAACTGCTGGTCTGCCCCGTGACCAAGGGCCCGTTGACCTATGACCGCGAGCGCCAAGAGCTCGTCTCCAAAAGCGCGCGCTTGGCCTACGCCGTGCGCGACGGCATCCCGATCTTGTTGGAGAACGAAGCCCGTGTGTTAACCGACGATGAAATTGAGGCTCTGCAAGCCAAGAGCGTGCCCCACGTTGGTTGATGAAATTTACCGTTCTCATTCCCGCGCGGCTTGCCTCGACCCGTTTACCCAACAAACCTTTGGCGGATGTGGCGGGTGTGCCTTTGATCGTTCGCGTGGCGCAACAAGTTCTCAACCATCAACTAGGTGACACCCAGCTGCGTGCCGTGGTGGCGTGTGACAGCATCGAGATTTTGACTGTCTGCCAAGCACATGGTATTGAAGCGGAGCTGACGCGCGCTGGCCACCC
>CBDUEA010000095.1:0-6741 GCA_965365965.1 uncultured Polaromonas sp.
AATGATGTACGACGCACGGCATATTTTCTTGAACGGTGAGAGTTGGCGCGCTGCGGGCAACGATGCTAAGTTGATGCGACTGCTAGCCGATCAACGCTATTTAGATGCGAAATCGCTAACTAAAGCCAGTGAAGCTGCCTTAGCCTTGCTGCAAGACTGGGCGGACGCGGGCTGGTTGTGTTGAACTGCGAGTCTAATTCGCTGGTGAACAGTAACGTGGCATGGTCCAGCGCAGGACATATAGCGTTCATCGTAAAAACATGAGTGTTACAAATTTGCCACACTATTAACGGCAGCTAACAAACTCGCAGTCAAGCAACTAGGGGTTTCTACTAGAAACAGCAAAATCTAGTTATAATCAGAGGCTTAGGTAGAAGAAACTCGAGTATTTTCTATCTATCGTTAAAGCTTTCATGTTTTGGTTATCCGCTACTTATGACAGGTGTTTCGCTTGAAAGTTCAATCGAAATTTAATTCAAAGTACTGGGGCGGTCAGCACGTGGTGTTTTGACAATTTCCGGAAATTGTTTTCTCTTAATTTTATTCAAGGAATCTAAAAAATGAACAAGTCACTCGTACTCGCAGCCGTTATCGCTGCTGCTGCTCTCGCTGCTTGCGGTAAAAAAGAAGAAGCTAAAGTTGAAGCGCCTGCTGCTCCAGCTGCTGTCGTAGCTCCAGTTGTTGAAGCTGCTAAAGACGCAGCTGCTGCTGCAACTACAGCTGCTGACGCTGCTAAAGATGCTGCAACTGCTGCAACTGACGCTGCTAAAACAGCTGGCGCTGCTACTGTTGACGCTGCTAAAGATGCTGCTGCTGCAACTAATGACGCTGCTAAAGGTGCTGCTGCTGCTGCAACTGACGCTGCTAAAACAGCTTCTAATGCCGCTACTGCTGCAACTGACGCTGCTAAGAAAGCCGTCGAAGCTGCTCCTAAGAAGTAATTCTTACTTGATGAACCGCTTGAAGAACTTGCACATGGTGTGAGTCACTTCTAGCGAGATTCATCAAAAAAACCGCCAGTTGCAAAACTTGGCGGTTTTTTTTCGTCTTTAATAATTTAAACAGCCAACCAAGCAGTGCCCTTGTCAGCCTTGGCAATTGTCACCTCGTCGCTCTGGCAGCCCAGCACGCTTGCAATGCAGATTTGTGCTAGCTCGGGGCGGTTGTTTTGCTGACTTAGGTGCGCAGCGGTCACGTGTCTCAGGCTGCTGTGCTTGAGCGCTGCCACTACTTCAGAGGCTGCCGCATTCGATAAATGCCCAAAATCACCCCCTACGCGCGATTTCAAAAAAGCAGGATAGCTGGAGTTGTTCAGCATCTCAGTGTCATGGTTAAACTCTAAAAGCAGGGCGTGGCAATTGACCAGTTGATCCAGCACATGGCGGCTGGCATGGCCTAAATCCGTCAAAATGCCCAGCTTCAAATCACCGTCCGTGCAACTGAGTTGCAGGGGTTCGCGGGCGTCGTGCGGTACGGTAAACGGTGTGAATTGCAACTCACCCACGGCAACAGGGCAGGTGTCTTGGGCAATGCGAACTAGACCTTCAAAATCTGGCAAAAATTTGGATTGCTTAACTTCTTGCTTGGCTTCTTTTTTCAAACGCATATCTTTGAGCGCCGCATGCGTTCCTTGGCTGGCCCACACAGGAATGTCATATCGACTGGCAAATTGCGTCACGCAACCCAAGTGGTCGCCATGTTCGTGGGTGATGAAGATGGCGTCTATCTCAGTGGGTGCGACATCCGCAGCCGCCAATGCCGCTAATAAACGTTGCAAACCAAGTCCGCAGTCCACCAATAAACGCGATGTAAAAACGCTACCAGCACCTACACCCGTGCTGGCTTCTACCAAAGTCGCATTGCCCGTGCTGCCGCTGCTTAGACTTTTAAAGCGCAGCACAGCAGTGTCAAAAAACTAAGCTTTATTTAATTACTTAATTACTTGAGGTCGTCAGCCAATACTTTGACGATGTTTTGCGCATCCGTCACCACAGCAGGTGCACCCGCTGCGTTGAGAACGCTGACCATGGTCATGTCTGCGCCATTGGCTTTGACGGTGATGCGGTACTTCAACAAAGGAATGGTTGGCTCAGCAGAAAACATTTTTGCAAAAAAACCTGGTTCTTTTTTGTCCATCACAGGGGCAACGTAGCGGACAAAGTAGACGCCTTGTGTGCGGTCGCGGTCTTCCACGGTGAAGCCAGTGCGGTCCAAGGCCAAGCCAACACGACGCCACGCGCGGTCAAAACCCTCGTCGATTTGAACCATCGGCTGACCAGCTTGGGTCACGATTTTAGAAGTCAACTTGGCTGGTGCAACAGCAAGCAGCTGTTTCGATTGCGCTTGCGTTGCACCGAGTTTGACCATGATGCGACGCAAAAATTCAGCTTCTAGCTCTGTATCCGCTGGCCGGGGTTGCCAAACAGTGGTGTCTTTTTGCGCAGAAGCGTAGGTTTCTACCATGCCACGGTGACTGACGTAAATTTCGGTCCCGCCTTGTCCATTGCGCTCGATGCGGGTTCGGAATTTATCACGCTCGCCTGTCGAGTACACAGAGTCAATCAGTTTGCCCAGGGTGTTGCGAATAAAGTCTTGCGGCAATTTGGCGCGATTCTCTGCCCAATCGGTTTCCATGATGCCGAGGTTTTGGTCGTCGGTCGTTAAAACAAAGCCGCTTTCGCTCCAAAAATCACGCAGCAAGGGGAATACTTTTTCAGGCGCACGGCCTACAACTAGCCAGCGCTGGGTGCCAGCACGTTCTATTTGGACATCGCCAATGGCTTTTTCGGCGGTGGGCACACCCGCAGGTTTAACAGACGCTGCCGCATCAAAACTGCTGGCCGTTGTATTGCCCGGAATGAGGTAACGGTTGTCTCTGCTAAGTTGAACCAAATCAGGAGGTACTTCTAAAGAAGCGCCTTTGCCCACACTTTTGTAGTCGATTTTGTCTTCTTCCAGCACCGAGCAGGCGCTCAGGCTCAGCCCCATGAGAACGGCCAAGCTGATAGGCGCCAATTTTGTAGTACGGCTTGATTTAACGGTTTGGTTCACTTCATTTCCTTCAGCATGGCTTAAATATTCGCGCATTGATCAGTTCGACGGTTCGCAAAGCAAATCGTTCAAAAACTATTCATGTCATTTACTTCAATAAACCAGCGTTTTTCATGGCTGTTTCAACGCTTGGTTGATTCGCTGGTGTTAATTCTGTCATTGGCAAGCGCATGGTCGGACCACACAGGCCCATGCGTGTCATAGCCCATTTGACCGGGATCGGGTTGGCTTCGACGCCCATTTGTTTGTGCACAGCGAGCAGTTTGAACTGAATCGCCATGGCAGTTTTGACATCGCCTGCAATCGCTGCAACACACAACTCATGCATCAACTTGGGTGCGATATTGGCGGTGACGCTGATGTTGCCGTGTCCGCCGCAGAGCATCAAAGCGACAGCCGTCGCATCGTCACCTGAATAAATGGCAAAGCCTTTTGGCGCGTCTTTGATCAACCACTGCGCTTTCTCAATGTTGCCAGTGGCTTCTTTGATGCCCACGATGCCGGGTACTTGCGCCAAGCGCAAGGCGGTTTCAACCGACATATCGGCCACGGTGCGGCCAGGCACGTTGTAAAGCACGGTTGGCAAGTCGACAGCTTCTGCAATGGCTTTGAAGTGCAGGTATTGGCCTTCTTGCGTGGGTTTGTTGTAGTAGGGAACAACCTGCAACTGGCAGTCTGCACCGACTTGCTTGGCAAATTTGGCCAGTTCTATCGCTTCAGCGGTGGAGTTCGCACCACAGCCCGCCATGATGGGTACTGTCTTTCCGCCATGGGTTTTGGCGTAGGCTTGGGCTTGTTCAACAGACACGCGAATGATCTCGCAATGTTCTTGCACGTTGACGGTAGGCGACTCGCCCGTGGTGCCAACGACGCCAATGCAATCGGTGCCTTCAGCGATGTGCCAGTCAATGAGTTTACGCAACGCAGGGTAGTCGACGCTGCCATCAAGATTCATGGGTGTGGCCAAGGCCACGATGCTTCCGGTAATAGATGTCATAGGTAGTAGGTGTTCAAGCTGTAGAAATCACTGGTTGTACATTCTACCTAGAGAAATGTACTGTAGCTATCACGTCGTTAAAAGCACAGCCAAATCTGATTCGCCAGTAAGACCAAGAAGTCGGGTTGACGGTACATTTGAAAAACGAGCAGCAAGACCAAAGCCGCCGCCAGCCACCACAAACTGCGGCTGAGTTTGCTTCGGTGGCGTGGGGTGACGGGTGTTGGGGTGGGTATCACTTTACGCACCTTGTAAGCTTGTGTTACGCGTCAAGCTGGTTTCTTTGACGGGTAAATTAATCAAAGCGCCAAACACGCCCAGCGCGATGATGAAGTACCACATCAGATCATAGCTTTTGTTGGCATCAAAGATCACAGCACCCAGCCAAGCGCCTAAAAACGAGCCAATCTGGTGGCTGAAAAACACAAAACCGCTGAGCATGGACAGATGTTGAATGCCAAATATTTGCGCGACCAGCGCGTTGGTGGGGGGCACGGTAGACAACCACAGCACGCCCATCACGCTACTGAAGATGTAAACGGTCATCGGTGTGAGCGGCGCAAGGATGAAAATAGTGACGGCAACGGCTCTGGCCAAGTAGATGAAAGACAGAATTTTGCTTTTCGCTATTCTTTGCCCCAATGAGCCGGCTGCATACGTGCCAATGACGTTGAATAAACCTATCAAAGCCAGTGCATAACTGGCGACTTGCGGCGACAAACCCTTGTCTTTTAAGTAACTGGGCAAATGCACGCCAATAAAAACAACTTGAAAACCACAGACAAAGTATCCCGCCATCAACAGCTGGAAACTGGGGTATTTGAAGGCTTCTTGCAGCGCCTCCATGATGGTTTGCTCACGTTGGGCAGATACAGAACCGTTTGAAAATCCAGGCTCACGCAGTCCAAACGACAAGGGAATCATCAACAGGGTCGCAAAACCCAACATCATCGACGCTTGCTGCCAGCCAAAGCTGTTGATCAAAAAACCTTCCGTCGGCACCATTAAAAACTGCCCAAACGAGCCCGCCGCCGCCGCCACGCCCATGGCCCAGCTGCGTTTTTCAGCGGGAACGTTGCGACCAATCACGCCATAAATCACGGCGTAAGTCGTGCCAGCTTGTGCTGCACCGATCATTACCCCCGCCGACAAGGCAAACAAAAACGGCGTAGACAGATAAGCCATGCCGAAAAGCCCAAGCGCGTACAGCAGCGACCCACCAATGATGACCTTGAACGCCCCAAACTTGTCCGCCAATATGCCTGCCGCAATGCCCGCCACACCCCACGAAAGGTTTTGAATGGCAATGGCGAAAGCGAAATTCTCGCGGGTCCAACCGTATTGCGTCGTGATCGGTTGCAGCCACAAACCAAAGCCATGACGAATGCCCATTGCCAGCGTGACGATGGCCGCACCGCACATCAGCACTTGAGCCATGCTGAGCGTTTGTGGAGTTTGTGATGGAGATCTGGAGCTTGTCATAACCTTCAATTTTAACGAATTAAGTCAAAACTTACTGTCTCGCACGTGTTGCACGATTCTGTATACTGTATTTAAATACAGTTATTTTTCGAGTCACTCCCGTACAACATTACAATCCCACACTATGGCTGTTAAATTACCCCCTGAATATTCTGAAGGTTCGATCCGCGTTCTCAAGGGCTTAGAGCCCGTCAAACAACGTCCGGGTATGTACACCCGCACCGACAACCCGCTCCACGTCATCCAAGAAGTGTTGGACAACTCGGCCGACGAAGCCTTGGCGGGACACGGCAAAAAGATCAAAGTCACCCTGCACACAGACGGCTCCGTCAGCATCGAAGACGATGGTCGCGGTATCCCATTCGGCATGCACCCGACGGAGAACGCACCGGTGATTGAGCTGGTGTTCACCCAGCTGCATGCGGGCGGCAAGTTTGACAAGGGAAAAGGCGGTGCTTACAGTTTCTCGGGCGGCTTGCACGGCGTCGGTGTGAGTGTGACGAATGCCTTGGCCAAACGCCTTGAGGCGACCAGTTACCGCGAAGGCTCCGTCGCGCGCTTGGTGTTTCAAGCCGGCGATGTGACCGAGCCTTTAGAAATCCGCAAAACCGGAGACGGCGACCGCAAAACCGGCACCACCGTCCGCGTTTGGGTGGATCCGAAATACTTTGAAAGCGCCGTCTTGCCGATGACAGAGCTGACGCATTTGCTGCGCAGCAAAGCGGTGCTGATGCCCGGCGTCAGCGTCACGCTGTTCAACGAAAAAACCAAAGAGTCGCAAAACTGGCAGTACAAAGGCGGTCTGCGCGACTATTTGATGCAAACCTTGACCGGCGACCCAGTCATTCCACTGTTTGAAGAAGAAGGCTTTGCTGATGCGCAAAGCGAGAGTTTTGCCGAAGGCGAGGGCGCCCAGTGGTGTGTGGCTTTTACCGAAGACGGCACGCCCGTGCGCGAAAGTTACGTTAACTTGATCCCAACCAGCGCCGGCGGCACGCATGAAAGTGGTTTGCGCGACGGTTTGTTCACCGCCGTTAAAAGCTTCATCGACTTGCACTCACTCCTGCCCAAAGGCGTGAAGTTGATGCCCGAAGACGTGTTTGCACGTGTTAGCTACGTCTTGTCTGCCAAGGTGCTGGACCCGCAGTTCCAAGGCCAGATCAAAGAGCGCCTGAATTCACGCGATGCGGTGCGCTTGGTCTCTGGTTTTG
>CBDUEA010000096.1:0-6724 GCA_965365965.1 uncultured Polaromonas sp.
GGGTCTCCCGCCAGTGATGGCATGTTGGCACTTGCGCACACGCCTGAGTACATCAATGCCCTAACGAGCGGTCATATTACCGCTGATGCGATGCGTGAAATTGGTTTCCCGTGGAGTGAGGCCATGGTGACTAGGGCGCGTTTGTCGGTGGGTGCCACCATCGATGCCTGTCGGTCTGCCTTTGAAAACGGCTTAGCAGCGAACATTGCGGGAGGCACACACCATTCCTATGCACATAAAGGCAGTGGGTTTTGTGTTTTCAACGACACTGCTGTTGCTGCGCGTTTGATGCAGGCTGAGCGTAGCCGCCCCGTCACCAAAGCCTTGCGAACGGGAACACCCCTCAAGCCTCTTTATGTTGCAGTGATTGACCTGGATGTGCATCAAGGTAACGGAACAGCCAGCATTTTTAAAAATGACAGCAGTGTGTTCACCTTGTCCATGCATGGCGCCAAGAACTTTCCGTTTCGCAAAGAAGCCAGTGACTTAGACATCGAGCTCCCCGACGGTTGCCAAGACGATGCTTATCTGCAAGCCTTGGACCATGCCTTGGACGAGTTGGCGCATCGCTTTGAACCTGGCTTGATCATCTACCTTGCTGGTGCAGACCCGCATGAAGGCGATCGTTTGGGCCGCCTCAAGCTCAGCTTTGACGGTTTAGAAGCACGTGACCGGCGTGTCTTTGACTGGGCTTGGCAGCGACGCATTCCGATGGCCTTCACCATGGCGGGGGGCTATGGCAACAACATTGACGAAACGGTACAGGTGCAAATGAACACCTACCGTGTCGCTCTGGCGTATTGGACCAAGTGGCAGGGATGGCAAAATCGGGCTACTTAATTTTGATAAGCTTGAGATTCAATGCGTTCAATCCAAACTACCCCGCAGTCCCGCCCACAACCAGAGCCTCGCAGCGCTTACCCGCTGTTTCGTCGCATCAGCACCCGTTGGGCAGACAACGATGCTTACGGTCATGTCAACAACGTCGTTTATTACGCATGGTTTGACAGTGCCGTGAACGCGCATTTGATAGAGCAGGGCGTTCTGAATATTCACCAAGGCGACACCATCGGCTTGGTGGTGGAGACGCATTGCAACTATTTTGCGCCCGTGGAGTTTCCGCAGCCGGTAGATATTGGTATCCGCGTTGCCAATACCTCATCTGAGTTGACGGGCTCCAGCGTGCGCTATGAGTTGGGGGTATTTGTTGCGCCCAACGGAGGTGAAGCCTTGCCCACTGATTTAAGCGTTGCCAAAGGCCATTTCATTCACGTCTATGTTGATCAAGCCAGCCGCCGTCCCGTCGTCTTGCCGCACGCTCTAAAATCAGTCTTAGAAAAACTAATCCCTAAATACTAACCCCTGTCTAATATGTCCAATTCATCAGTAGCCAACAACGCGGTCGATGCTGCTATCAGCAGCCGCATGTCAGCCCGTGCATTTACACAGCAAGCGGTGCCGCGTGCACTGCTAGAGCATATTTTGGATGTGTCTAGCCGTGCGCCGTCGGGCACCAACACCCAGCCGTGGAAGGTCTACGTGTTGCAAGGCGCCAGCCGCGACAGCTTGGTCGACAAAGTCTGCACAGCACATGATGCCTTGCGCGCCAATCCAGAGTTAGCCGTCCAATACAAAGAAGAATACGACTATTACCCCGAAAAGTGGGTGAGCCCGTATATTGACCGCCGCCGTGAAAATGGCTGGAGCTTGTATGGTCTGTTAGACATTGGCAAGGCTGACAAAGACAAAATGCATGCGCAGCATCAGCGCAACTACAAATTTTTCGACGCGCCTGTGGGTTTGATGGTCACGATTGACCGCGTCATGGGACGTGGCAGTTTGGTCGATACGGGCATGTTTTTGCAAAATATCATGGTTTCTGCGCGTGGGCATGGGCTGCATACCTGCCCGCAGGCCGCGTGGAATGGTTTTGCCAAAATCATCATGCCGCATATTGGTGCCAGTGATCAAGAATTGCTGGTTTGCGGCATGGCCTTGGGCTATGCAGACCCAAGTGATAAGGTCAACAGCTTCAATACGCCGCGTGTACCTGCAGCTGAATTCACGACCTGGTTGGAATAAAGACAGTTTGAGCGATTTTTTGGGCTATTTTTGGCTCTAGCCGTCGTATTGATTGCTTAGTTAGCTATATATTTTATAGTAATTTGGCAATATTTAAAATAAAAATAGATTTGGAGACACTTCTCATGGTCATCACCCGACTACCCTTTCGGTGGGTAGTTTCATTTTTTCCCCTCTTGTGCTTGCCCAGTTTGTCGTTTGCTGCCGAGTTGGATGGCAGTCAGTTGTCAATATGGTGGGGCGTGCCATTTGCAGGCGTGCTGTTGTCTATAGCTGTCATACCGATTTTGGCGGGACGCTTTTGGCATCACCATTACGGAAAAGTGACGGCTGCTTGGGGTTTGCTCTACTTGTTGCCATTTGCTGCGATTTTTGGGCCTGAACTGGCCGCTTCAGGCATCGTCCATGCGTTGTTGTCTGAGTACATCCCTTTTATTGTTTTGCTTACCGCCTTGTTTACGGTTTCCGGTGGCATCTACATTCGTGGCAATTTGCATGGCAGCCCAAGTCTGAATGCCAGCATTTTGGCCATTGGTGCGGTATTGGCCAGTTTTATGGGTACAACAGGCGCTTCAATGTTGTTGATTCGGCCGCTCATTCGAGCCAATGACAACCGGAGGCACAAAGCGCATGTGATCGTTTTTTTCATTTTCATTGTGTCCAACGCCGGCGGCTCATTGACGCCTTTAGGTGATCCGCCTTTGTTTCTAGGTTTCCTGAAAGGCGTAGATTTTTTCTGGACAGTGCGCCAAATCTTCCCTGAAACGCTCTTCCTCATAGGCTCCTTGCTCGCAATTTTTTATGCGTTAGACAGCTACTTTTACCATCGTCGGGAAGAGCTTTTGCCGGCAGACCCGACACCGGACACGAGAAATATTGGTTTTGATGGTGGTTTTAATTTTTGGCTGCTGGCAGCCATTGCAGCGTTAGTGCTGATGAGCGGATTTTGGAAATCAAATGTCACATTCAACATCATGGGTACTGAGCTCGGACTGCCAAGTTTGTTGCGTGATGTCTGTTTAGTCGTTGTGGCCGTGCTTTCTTTCAAACTGACAGCAAGAAAAGTGCATGACGATAACCAGTTTTCATGGGGACCCATGCTAGAGGTTGCCAAGCTTTTTGCAGGTATCTTTTTGACTATTATTCCTGTGATCGCCATGCTCAAAGCGGGGGTGGCTGGGCCATTTTCTTCAGTCGTAGCGGCAGTAACTGGTCCTGACGGCACGCCAAATCCTGCAGCTTATTTTTGGGCAACTGGTTTGTTAAGTTCATTTTTGGACAATGCGCCAACCTATCTGGTGTTTTTCAACACAGCCGGTGGTGACGCTAAAGTGCTTATGACCAATTTGGCTCCTACACTTGCGGCGATATCTGCTGGTGCGGTATTCATGGGTGCGAACACCTACATCGGAAATGCACCTAATTTGATGGTGAAAGCCATTGCTGAAGACCGCGACTTGAAGATGCCCAGTTTTTTTGGCTACATGGCGTGGTCAGGCGCTGTGCTTATTCCACTTTTCGCCATCATGACCCTGATTTGGTTTACATAAATAAAATAGCAAATAAGGCAATAAATACGCCGGCTACATGTATTTTTACCATTTATAAAACCATATTTAAGCCACATTTAAGTGATAAACGATGAAAAAACTGAATATCTTGGTCACACGCGCTGTCTTTCCTGAAATCGTTGTCAAATTGGCACAGCATTTTGAGGTCGAATCTAACCCGCAAGACGAGGTGTGGAGCAAAGCCGAGCTGATTCGTCGTTTGCAGGGCAAAGACGCGGTGTTCACTTTTGGGCTGGAACGCATCGATGCTGACGTGCTAGCCGCTTGTCCACAGCTCAAAATCTGCGCCAATATGACCGTGGGTTACAACAACTTCGACCTGCCTGCCATGACAGCCGCTGGCGTGACTGCCACCAATGCCCCTGATGTGCTGACAGAGACGACGGCCGATTTTGGCTTTGCTTTGCTCATGGCAACCGCCCGCCGCGTGACAGAAAGTGAGCACTACCTGCGCGCCGGCAAATGGACCAGTTGGCGTTACGACATGTTTGCGGGCGCAGAAGTGCATGGCAGCACCTTGGGCATCATCGGGATGGGACGCATTGGCCAAGCCATTGCAAAACGCGGGGCTTTGGGTTTTGGTATGAAGGTGGTTTACCACAATCGCTCAAAGCTAGACTCCACTTTAGAGTCCGCCTGCCAAGCCCGCTGGGTCAGCAAAACCGAGCTGTTGCAGACGGCTGACCATGTTTTGTTGGTCGTGCCTTATTCGGCCGAGTCACACCACACGATTGGCGCATCTGAATTGGCCTTGATGAAGCCGACAGCGACGCTCATCAACATTGCACGCGGTGGAATTGTGGACGACGCGGCACTGGCGAAGGCGTTGCGCAACAAGCAGATAGCCGCTGCGGGCTTAGACGTGTTTGAGGGTGAGCCGACCGTTCACCCTGATTTACTCACCGTACCCAACATCGTGCTTACGCCGCATATTGCCAGCGCGACGACAGCGACACGTTTGGCGATGGCCAACAAGGCCGCAGAGAATTTGATTGGTTTTCTCATTTACGGAAAAGCGGTCTCGGCGTTAAATTAGCGGGTGAATGATTTGTTGTGGGCTGTTTATACATCCAGTATCAAGTAAACTCGTGCTGATGAATGCAAGCAATTTAAACCCCACCATTGTCATCTGGATACTCATCGTTCTAGCGGCACTGAACCTTGTGGTCATGCTTTGGTTGGCTTTGCGCCGCGCTGACGGACATGCCACGGCCGCCACGGTGCAAAGCAAAACCGAGATACTGGGCGCGGTTTCCAGCGCATCTGAACGTTTAGAGCGCGAGCTGCGCCGTGAGATCAATGAGTCTTCGCGCGGTGGTCGGCAAGAACTGACGCAGAGTTTTGGTGTTTTCCAGCAGGCTGTCGTGCAACAAAGCGGCGAAGCTTTTCGCACCCAAAATACGCAAATTGACGCACTTTCTGTTCAATCCAGCCTGCAACTTGCCGCGCTGCAAACAACATTGGCTGATACGTTGACAACGCAATTGCAAAGCCTGAGCGAGTCCAATGCTAGGCGCATGAATGAAGTGCGTGAAACCTTGGAGAAACAGCTCGCTCAGTTACAAACCACCAATTCCGCCAAGCTGGATGAAATGCGCGCCACGGTTGACGAGAAGTTGCAAACCACGCTGCAAGCACGTTTGGGCGAGAGCTTCAAGCAAGTGGCCGATCGCTTGGATCAAGTGCACAAAGGTTTGGGTGAAATGCAAACCTTGGCGCAGGGTGTTGGTGATTTGAAGCACCTGCTCACCAACGTCAAAACACGCGGTATTTTTGGCGAGGCGCAATTGGCGGGTTTGTTGGAGCAAGTCTTCACGGTTGACCAATATGGCGCCCAAGTGGCGACCAAGCCGGGCAGCAAACATATGGTCGACTTTGCCATCAAACTGCCGGGTAAGTCGGTGGATGGCGTACCGTTGTGGTTGCCGATTGATGCCAAGTTTCCCAACGAAGATTACGAGCGCTTGCTGGATGCACAGGCCAACGCCGACGTACTGGGTGCAGAAGTGGCTGCTAAAGGCTTGGAGACACGTATTCGTTTGGAAGCTAAGTCGATTTCCGAGAAATATATTGAGCCGCCATACACCACCGACTTTGCGATATTGTTTTTGCCGACAGAGGGCTTGTACGCAGAGGTACTACGCCGGCCCGGATTGATGGAAGCTTTGCAACGCGAGCATCGCATCACTTTAGCTGGTCCAACCACCTTGTTGGCTATCCTCAGCTCGCTGCAAATGGGCTTCAGAACTTTGGCATTGGAGAAACGCTCCAGCGAAGTCTGGCAAGTTCTGGGTGCGGTTAAAACTGAATTTAGCAAGTTTGGCGATGTGTTGGCTAAGGTAAAAACGCAAGCGCAGACGGTGGTCAACACCTTGGACCAAGCGCAAACCCGCAGCAACGTGATGCACCGTGCTTTGCGCAATGTAGACGCGCTGACGGACGAGCAGACTGTGAAGTTATTGCCAGACAGCATCTTGGACAGCGGTGCATACAGGGACGACAGTTAACCCTGCAACTACCTATGAACCGTGAGTTAGCCCGATTAATTGCTGCGCAAATTTGTTTGCATGCGTGTATGGCGGGCATGCGCATGGCTGCCCCCTTACTGGCATTGAACGAGGGATATAGCGCGACTGCTGTGGGCGTGTTGCTGGCTTTGTTTGCTTTGACGCAAGTCTTTTTAGCGCTGCCTGCAGGGCGATTTACGGACCGGCATGGCTTGCGACTGCCTGTACGTTATGCCGTGATCGCTGCGACTTTGGGTGCTGGCTTGGCAGTCGCTTTTCCCATTTACCCCGTGCTTTGTTTGAGTGCGCTGCTCACGGGGGGTGCAACCGGCGCAGCCGTGATTGCTTTGCAGCGTTTCGTTGGGCGCAGTGCTGAAGACGCAACACAGCGCAAAATTGTCTTCAGCTGGTTGGCTTTGGGGCCTGCGGTGTCCAACTTTGTGGGGCCTTTCAGCGCGGGCTTGCTGATTGACCATGCTGGCTTTAGAGCCGCTTTCCTGCTGATGGCGCTGTTGCCGTTGGTCACTTGGGGGCTGATTTACCGCAACCGTGAACTGCCTGCTT
>CBDUEA010000097.1:0-6700 GCA_965365965.1 uncultured Polaromonas sp.
ATAAGAATGGTTTTGTTGTGAAATGACATGATAAATATTGCCTTATATATTGCTTTAAATATCGCCTTATGTTACCGACTTAGCGGCCGCTTGTTGCTTGGCAAGGTGGTAAGCGTGTGTGCCGCGCGACAAGACTTGGTCCGTCGCTTGCAGTTCACCCGGCTCTATGTCTGGGCTGGTTTGCAGGCGCTGGTAGGTTTCGGTGAAGTCGATGTTGGCCAGCTCCAGCAGTTGCTCCATGTTTTTGACGGCAAAGTAGGTTTCTTGAAAGTCGTCAATACGGTACTTGGTTTGCATCACGCGCTCCAAATCAAACAGCACGCGGTTGGGTGAGGCGTCGTCCAATGCAAAAATAGACTCGCTGAAAGACGAGGCAATACCCGCGCCGTAAATGCGCAAGCCGTCGGCCTGCTGGATCAAACCAAACTCGACGGTGTACCAGTAGACGCGAGCCAGCTTCTCCAGCATGCCGAGCTTTTGGGCTTTGAGGCCACCTGCGCCGTAGGCTTGGATGTAGTCGGCCAAGGTGCTGTTCATCAGCATGGGGACATGGCCAAAGACGTCGTGAAAGACATCGGGCTCTTCCAAATAATCCAGCTGGTGCGGTTTGCGAATAAAGCGCCCTGCAGGGAAGCGGCGGTTGGCCAAGTGCTCAAAAAAGATGTCATCGGCAATCAAACCCGGCACCGCCACCACCCGCCAACCGGTGGCTGGAAACAGCACTTTGTTGAGCTGCTCAAAGTCAGGGATCTGGCTGGCGTCCATGGGCAGGCGTTGCATGCCATCTAAAAAAGCGTCACTGGCGCGACCTGGCAAGAGCTTGAACTGACGCTCATACAACGTTTTCCAGACGGCGTGCTCTTCTGGCGTGTAACTGGACCACGCTTGGTCAACAATGCCGTCAAGAGGTGCGCTACTCGGCTTAGTCTGTGCTTGCATAAATACCTTTTTAAAGCGTGAAATTGCTCGCAGAATTTTAGGGCAGCATCCAGGCACTTATCATGCGTATTGCAGCGTCCATGATTGAGAAAGAAACCCATCCCTGCACAAAACTGCTTTTATTCGCAAGATTAGTGCAATCTGCGTTTTGCGTCTACTTTTGTTTATGCTAGCTGCATGAAGAATGAAAATATCGCTCCCTTTTTTGCGACGCTCAAAGCGGCCAACCCCATGCCGGTGACGGAGCTGGAATACACCAGCGTGTTTGAGCTGCTGACCGCCGTGCTTTTGAGCGCCCAAGCGACCGACGTGGGTGTGAACAAAGCCACTAGGCGGCTCTTTCCTATCGCCAATACGCCTGCCAAGATCTTGAATCTCGGCTTAGAGGGTTTGGAGAGTTATATCAAAACCATCGGCCTATACCACAGCAAAGCCAAGCACCTGCTGCAAACCTGCGCAATGCTGGTGGAGCAGCACGGTGGCATCGTCCCGCGTGACCGCGCTGCGCTGGAAGCCCTGCCCGGCGTGGGTCGTAAAACCGCCAATGTGGTGCTGAACTCGGCTTTTGGTGAGGCGACCATGGCGGTAGACACGCATATCTTCCGCCTTGGTAACCGCACAGGGCTGGCGACGGGAAAAACGCCGCTGGAAGTGGAGTTGAAGCTGCTCAAGCGCATTCCATCCGAGTATTTGGTGGACGCGCATCACTGGCTGATCTTGCATGGCCGCTACGTGTGCATGGCGCGCAAACCGTTGTGCTACCAATGCCAAGTGTCGCCCTATTGCGGATTTAAAGACAAAACCAAACTTTGACAGTAAATAATAATTTTATAGCAAACTATTGAACAAATACGCCGTCTACAGCCAAAAAATGCATTAAAAACCGAGATTTAAGCCGCTTGCGCGTATAAAAAGCTTGCTGGACGGGTTGTCGGCTTGTTGACCATCACGACACTTTCCGTGACTTCACGCAGCTGTAGCAGGCTGGCGATGATGGCGTCAGAAAACTCTTCAAATTGGCCATTTAGCATGGCTTTGGCTTCCTTCGTTTTGCCCGCTTGCATCAATGACACCACATTGGTCGCGGTGTAATGGTACATTTTGTGCTGATCGATCAAGCGTGAAAAAGCAATACATTGGGCAAATTTGGCTTTGCCGATGCCATCAAGCCATTGACCCAATTCACTGTTGTCAGCACGATAAACTTGTTCTGCCGTCAATGCTTCTTTAGATGTGCCTTCTACAAAGCTTTGTAGACGATACTTCCAGTTTTCATGGGCGAAGATGGCGACATAAATAGCCTGTACCGCACTCCCAATGCCCAAGTCTTCAGCAGACGCTTCGTTTTGCTTGTTTGTCTTGATGATGGCGTTGACTAGTGTGGCAACCATGGTATGTCCTCGGTTAAAAGTATCTATTTGTATCTGCGTGACTAAGTATAAAGTATACAGAGTGTTTTTACCTAAGAATTAACAGATTTTAAAATTGACACAAATAAGAGTGAATTAAGTCACATATTTTTGCTATTTTAAAAAAATATGTTGCAGTGCTGCAAAAAATAAGTGACTTCTTCAGCGACAAGCAGCCATCAGGTATAAACAAGCCATGAACCAAATTTCAAATAAAGCTCCGTCCCATGGCCTCTAGCCTGCTCGCCTTGATTGACGATATCGCTACTATCATGGATGACGTGGCGTTGCTGACCAAAGTTGCCGCTAAAAAGAGCGCAGCGGCGATGGACGATATCTCGGTCTTGACCCAAGCAGCTGCCAAGAAAACATCTGGGGTTTTGGGCGACGATTTGGCGCTGAACGCGCAACAGGTCTCTGGCGTCAGAGCCAACCGCGAGCTGCCTGTGGTGTGGGCGGTATGTAAAGGCTCGTTTATCAACAAAGCCATTTTGGTGCCCACAGCGTTAGCCATCAGCGCTTTTGCACCCTGGGCCGTGACGCCCCTGTTGATGGTGGGTGGCGCATTTTTGTGTTTTGAGGGCTTTGAGAAACTGGCGCACAAGTATTTGCACAGCGCGGCTGAGGATGCGGCGCACAAAGACGCGTTGGTCCAAGTGCTGGCAGATTCCGACAAGGATGTGTTGGCCATTGAAAAAGAAAAGGTTACCGGCGCGGTACGAACCGACTTTATTTTGTCAGCAGAGATCATTGCCATCACCTTGGGGACGGTGCAAAACAGCCCATTTATGACGCAGTTAACGGTGTTGTCGGGTATCGCGGTGTTGATGACGGTGGGTGTTTATGGGCTGGTGGCAGGTATTGTGAAGTTGGACGATGGTGGCTTGTACCTGAGCCTGAAAACTGGCGACAACGCGATCGTCCGGCTAGAACGCAGCTTGGGACGCGGCATTTTGGTGGCAGCGCCTTATTTGATGAAAGCCCTCTCCATTGCAGGAACGGTTGCTATGTTTTTAGTGGGTGGCGGTATTTTGACGCACGGCCTGCCTTTCATGCACACGCTCTTGGAGCGACTGAGTCATGGCATGGTGGGCTGGCTACAAACAGCGGTCTCTTTGTCGCTGGACGCCGTCACAGGCGTGCTGGCCGGCGCACTGGTCTTGGCCGGCGTGACGCTGGCGAAGCGGATGTTGAAAAAATCGAACTAAAAATCCTGGCGCGCGACTCTGGAGGTCGATAGATGCCTTTTAAGCACCATCTGCCATCACAAAATCAATAAATCCATGCTCGACGTTGGTGGAGACGAGTTTGACGCGGACTTTCTCGCCCACGCCAACCTCGGTGCGGACGTTGATGAGTTTGCCCTCTGCTGGCGGAGAAAACACCCGCACCCAGACGCCGTAGGACGAGCTGCCAGCAATGATGCCATCAAAAGTCTGACCAATACGTGACTCCAATAGCAGCGCAGCCTCGGACTTGCGCATGCGGCGCTCAACTTTTTGGGCGGCGTCTTCCTGCGCGGTGCAATGCATGGCCAGCGCGCCCAGCTCGGTATTGGAGTACGGCGAGTGCTCGTTGGCGAGCGCTGCTTTGAGCATGCGCGAGGTGATTAAATCGGGGAAACGCCGGTTCGGCGCGGTGGAATGGGTGTAATCGCGCACTGCCAAACCGAAGTGGCCAATGGGCGCACTGCCCGCCACTTCGACCACGTACTCGCCCCGCCCCATGAGCTTAACGATCACCAGCGACAGGTCGGGGAAGCGCAGTGGATCTTCACGGTGGCGTTTGGCCAAGAAGTTTTCTAGCGCTTTGGAGTCGGGCTCACTGGGCAAGGTCTCGCCATATTCAGCCGCCACGCCCACGATGCGCAGCCAACGCTCGGGCGAGCGCACCACGCGCCGCAGCGACGCACCACCGCGCGAGGCCAGGTAACGTGCGGTGCAGCCGTTGGTGGCGATCATCACTTCTTCAATCAATTGGCGAGCCCGATTCTGGACTTGTTGCAAGATGTCGACCACTTGTTCGCCTTCAAATTGAGCACGCGGCTGGAAGGTTTCAAATTCCAGCGAGCCTTCGGTGCGGCGGCGTTTGCGCAGTAGTTGGGCCATCTCGTCTTGCAGGCGCAGCTGTCCGTCCATGCCTTTAACGGCGGCAGCCGCCTCTGGCAAAGCACCCTCGCCGTCTATCCAGGCGCTCACCGCGTCGTAGGCGAGCTTGGCTTTGTTGCGTACTTTGGCTCGGTAGACGGTGGCACCGGCCAGCGAGGCATCGGGACGAAAAACCATCTCTGTCACAACGGCCAAGCGGTCTTCATTGGGGTTCAACGAGGTTAAATCAGTACACAGCTTGTTGGGCAGCATGGGGAAAATGCGCGCCGACGTGTAGACCGAGGTGGTGTTGGTGCGGGCGTGGTCGTCGATGGGTGTGCCTTTTTTGACCAGTGCGTCCACATCGGCAATGGCGACCCAGATTTTGACGTGGCCGTTGGGCAGTTTCTCGCCAACAGTGAGCTGGTCCAAATCCATCGAATCGTCATTGTCTATCGAACACCAGAGCAAATTCGTCAAATCAAAGATGGCCGGATCATCATCTTGCCCCGGCCCCTTGATGCTGGCCAGTTGACGCTCCACACTGGCCGAAAACTCTGGCAGCAGACCGCGTTCGTTCATGGCCGCTATGGAAATGCGCTCCAAATCAGAGCGTTGATGATGCTGATGGCGCTGTGGGATGTTGGCGTTATTCATGCCATCAATATACATCGTCTTCAGCGTCTATGCAGCCATCTTTCCGACTGGCCACACTCAGTTTAAATTAAAGCTGAGACAGCATCCGATCTTTGGCATCAAAGTATTTGCGAGCGTAGGCCACCAATTGGCCATCGGTCGGGTGGTCCACGGTTTCAACGCCTACGACCTTGTCGCTCACAGCTTTGTCATGTGCATGGATGTGTTTGATCAACTGCAATTTGGCTTGCGCAGGACCCACGACCAAAATCTCTTGCGCACCTTTGAGCGCTTCAACAATGGCATGGTAAAAATGCTGGTCTTCTGCTTGACGGCCAGAACCCAGCGCGCCGCTTTTTGAGTGCATGCGTTGGTGCGGATTGGCGGGGTGAACGACTGATTTTTCGACATCGTCTGGACTGATGTGCATGACATGCGCTTCAGTGTGATCGAGCCAAACAACGGCGTGGTAATGTGACATGTGAGAAGACCCTTCATTATGTTTAAAGGGTCAGCATATACCTATCCGTTCAAAACGTATTGATGAAGGTCAAAGGAACGAAGGTCAAGCTGGCTGCGTGGCCTCTACCGCTTCTCGTATAGTGAGCAAATCAGAAATAATGGCATCAGAAAAATCCTCAAACTGAACATTCAGCATGGTGTTGGCCTCTTTCAATCTGCCTGCTTTGGCCAAAGACACCACATTGGCTGCAGCGTAGTGAAACATTTTGTGGTGTTCAATCAAGCGCGTAAAAGCACGGAATTTAGAAAATTTGTCCATCCCCACACTCCGAATCCACTTCCCCAACTCGCTGCTGTCGGCGTGATAGACCTTTTCTGCTGTAAATTCCTCAAGGGATATGTCTTTCGCAAAAGCTTGCAGGCGATGTTTCAGGTGTTCATGTGCAAAAATGGCCGTGTAGACATCTTTGACCATGTCCGCAGCGAGCATTGCGTTTTGCTGCCCTTTGTTGGACTTGTTTGAATCCAAAAAATGAGTCAAAAAAATTACTCCCATGATGTCCTCCATTGCGACTGTTTGAAAAAATCGTAATCACTAGTACCAAAAAGTGTACTTTGGTTCCAGTTTATTGTGTAGGGGTATTGAGCACTATGTGAATATTCCCCTTCGTGAGCCATACTTCAATGCATCAACTGCAGCAGCAATTACAAAAGCGAAACTTAGAAAAAAACTGACATGAGCATCGACATTTCCAAAGAAGACCGCACACAAGCCATCTCATCCATTGAGCGCTACTTCAAAGAAAACATGGATGAGCGCATTGGCAACGTCACCGCTGGCGCGCTCTTGGGCTATTTTTTAGAAGAGATTGGCCCGCTGGTGTACAACAAAGCGGTAGCCGATGTGCAAGAGCGGCTGCAGATGCGTATTTCAGAGGTGGATATTGAAATCCACGAAGACCAATTTCAGTATTGGCACAAGTTTGACCGGATGAAAAAGCCGAAATAATCTGCAATCTGCAATCTGAACATTCCAACTTCAAATCTCAACGCAGACCCACTGCCCAAACGCTGGCACATCCCGCGGCCACTGGCTCGCTTGCTCGACGTGCTTGATGCCTTGTTGCAGCAAACGAACAGCGCGGATCACGCCAGCATGGGTGATCC
>CBDUEA010000098.1:0-6668 GCA_965365965.1 uncultured Polaromonas sp.
TGCCAGTGATGTGCCGTCACCGGACATGCTCGAAGGCCGCGTGGCCCAGGCGCTGGCGCTGATTGAGGAGGTACGCGGGTTATGGGCGGGCTGGTTGCAAAACGTCGATACGCTGTTTGCCCAATTGCAAGACCACACCCTGCGCGCTAGCTGGAAAACGGATGTGCGTGCCAAGCTGCAGTTGATTTTTACCGGTGTGGCCTTTGTACCGATTTTGGATGAATGCACCGCCATCCATAAGCGTGTTTTGAAGGGCCGCGTTTGGGCTGCTTTGCACATGCATGCGGGCGATGGCAATGTCCATACCAACTTACCGGTCAACAGTGATGACTACGAAATGCTGCAAAGTGCCCATGCGGCAGTGGCACGCATCATGGTCTTGGCACGCAGTTTGGATGGCGTGATTTCTGGTGAGCACGGGATTGGCATCACCAAGCTGGAATTTTTGACCGATGCGGAGTTGCAGCCATTTGCAGACTACAAACAAAGGGTCGATCCAGAAGGCCGCTTTAACAAAGGCAAATTGTTGCGCGATAGTTTGTTGAAGAATAATTCACTGCAAAATAAAGAGCAAACTAAGCAATCAAAACGCCGGCTAGAGAGTAAATTGCCTCATCAAGAAGGTAATTTACGTGCTGATTTGACAAATGCCTACACCCCCAGCTTTGGCTTGATGGGGCACGAGTCTCTGATCATGCAGCAAAGCGACATAGGCGCGATTGCCGACAGCGTCAAAGACTGCTTGCGCTGCGGTAAATGCAAACCTGTTTGCGCCACCCATGTGCCACGTGCAAACTTGTTGTACAGCCCGCGAAACAAGATTTTGGCGACCTCCCTCTTGGTTGAGGCCTTTTTGTACGAAGAGCAAACCCGCCGTGGGGTGAGTATCAAGCACTGGCAGGAGTTTGAAGATGTGGCAGACCATTGCACGGTGTGTCACAAATGCTTGTCGCCGTGCCCCGTGAACATCGACTTTGGCGATGTGTCTATGAACATGCGTAACTTATTGCGCAAGATGGGTAAAAAATCTTTCCGACCGGGCGGCGCATTGGCGATGTTCTTCTTGAACGCTACCAACCCGCTGACTATTAATGTAGTGCGTACCGCGATGGTGGGCGTTGGCTTCAAAATGCAGCGGCTCGCCAATGACGTGCTGCGCACTTTTGCGAAAAAGCAAACGGCCAAACCACGGCCAACCGTGGGCACAGCGCCTATCAAAGAGCAGGTGATTCACTTCATCAACAAAAAAATGCCAGGTGGTTTGCCCAAAAAATCGGCTCGCGCTTTGTTGGATATCGAAGACAACGATTACGTCCCGATCATTCGCAACCCACAAGCCACCAATGCCGAGACGGAAGCGGTGTTTTACTTCCCCGGTTGCGGCTCAGAGCGTTTGTTCAGCCAAGTGGGCTTGGCCACACAAGCCATGCTCTGGCACGCAGGCGTGCAAACGGTGTTGCCGCCGGGTTACTTATGCTGCGGCTACCCGCAAAAAGGCAGCGGCCAGTTTGACAAAGCCGAGAAAATGATCACCGACAACCGCGTGCTGTTCCACCGTGTGGCCAACACGCTGAATTACCTCGACATCAAAACCGTGGTGGTGAGTTGCGGCACGTGCTATGACCAGTTGCAAAGCTACGAGTTTGACAAAATCTTTCCGGGTAGCCGGATTATTGATATTCACGAATACTTGCTTGAAAAAGGCATCACCTTGCCTGCAGGACAACCTGGCTTCCTCTACCATGAGCCTTGCCATAACCCGATGAAATTGGGCGATTCGATGAATACCGTGAAGGCATTGATTGGTGACAACGTCCTCAAGAGTGAACGTTGTTGTGGTGAGTCTGGCACACTAGGAGTCGCTCGGCCAGACATTTCAACCCAAGTGCGCTTTCGCAAGGAAGAGGAAATTCGCAAGGGCGAGGCGCAATTGCGGGCAAACGGCTCTGTGACGCAGACGGGTAACCTCAAAATTTTGACCAGTTGCCCCAGCTGCTTACAAGGTTTAACCCGCTACGGCAACGATTTGAACAATGGCTTGTTAGAAGCAGATTACATTGTGGTGGAAATGGCAAATCAAATTTTGGGTGACCAATGGATGCCTGATTACGTCACTTTGGCCAACAACGGCGGTATCGAACGGGTTTTGGTTTAACTTAATTGACTGAAGGAGACGCATCCATGGCTGGTTTAACAATAGGGTCACCAACGCCCGAGGCGCTGACGGTGCATGGGGCATCTAAAGTTTTGGAAATCGCCTTCTCAGACGGTGCGAGTTTTCAAATCCCGTTTGAATTGATGCGTATTTACTCACCTTCAGCCGAGGTACAAGGGCATGGTCCTGGCCAAGAAGTGCTGCAAACGGGCAAGCGCGACGTGGGCTTGGCTGATTTGGAGCCGGTGGGTAACTACGCTGTAAAACCCAGCTTTACAGACGGTCATGACACGGGACTGTTCACGTGGGAATACCTCTATTTTTTAGGTTCTCAGCAGGCTAAATTGTGGCAAGAGTATGAAACCCGATTAATCGCAACTGGAATGAAACGCGATGATGCGATGCTTGCGAAACCTGAAAAATCTGGACAAGGCTGTTCTAGCCATTAAGGGCAAAGCCTGTGCAAGGCGAACTTCCGCAACCTAAGCAAGATTGAAAAAAAATGAGCCAAACCCATTTCGGTTACAAATCGGTCGATGAAAAAGACAAAGCCAGCCATGTGCGTGGCGTTTTTGACTCGGTAGCACCTAAATACGACGTCATGAACGACTTGATGTCCATGGGCTTGCACCGCGCTTGGAAGGTTTACACCGTGATGGTGGCCAATGTGAAAGAAGGCTCGCAAGTGCTAGACATTGCAGGCGGCACTGGTGATTTGGCATTGGCATTCGCTCCTAAAGTGGGCAAAACGGGCCGTGTCGTACACACCGATATCAACGAAGCGATGTTGCGTGAAGGCCGAAACCGTCTGATCAATGCCGGTGTGGTGTTGCCGACCTTGGTGTGTGATGCGGAGAAGTTGCCTTTTCCAGACAACCACTTTGACGTGGTTACCGTGGCTTTTGGGCTGCGTAACATGACGCACAAAGACGCCGCTTTGAAAGAAATGAACCGTGTCCTCAAGCAAGGTGGCAAGTTATTGGTGTTGGAGTTCTCTAAAGTTGCCAAGCCTTTGGCCAAAATTTACGATTGGTATTCTTTCAAAGTACTGCCCAAGCTAGGCAAAATGGTAGCGGGTGACGACGCCAGCTACCGTTATTTGGCAGAGTCGATACGCATGCACCCCGGTCAAGAAGAGCTCAAAACATTGATGAAAACGGCCGGCTTTGGACATGTCGACTACCACAACCTGACTGGCGGTGTGGTTGCCTTGCACATGGGCATCAAGTGCTGAACGCATCAAATGACACGGGATTAACCCTAATTAAAGCGTGCTTTTTACCCAAGCACTTGATACTTAGTTGTACTGCCCCTACATTAGAGCAGTGTTGATTCAGATAGTGCATCAATCACGTGAATCGATTAATTAGATTTTTTTGGAGTCTCCATGAAACTGTGGTCTGCAATTTTGGTGTGTGCTTTAACCTTCGCTGGCATGAATGCTGAGGCGCGTCGTATGGGAGGTGGTGGCTCATTTGGCAAACAGTCCAGCAACGTGACGCAACGCAATGCGACCAATGCACCAGCTGCACCCACTCAAAATATTGCCAATTCTGCTGCAAAGCCTGCACCTGCTGCTGCACCAGCAGCACCTAAAAAACCATGGGGAGCCATGTTAGGGGGGTTGGCCGCCGGCTTGGGCTTGGCATGGTTGGCAAGCTCACTCGGTTTGGGCGCAGCGATGGGGCAGTTCTTGATGTTTGCACTCTTGGCTCTGGGCATCATGCTCGTGGTCGGTATGGTGATGCGTGCACGCGCCAGAAAAGCTGAAGGCGGTGCGGTGGGTGGTAACAACAGCCCATTTGCCTTCCAAGGCGCTGGACAAGGCAGCGCTTCAGCCACAGAGGCCGTTGCACCACGTCAATACAGCCCGCAAAACGTCGGTAACGATGCTTCAGCGCGACCATGGGAAAGCAATACCACAGCGTTTGATGGCAGCAAGTCCATGATTGGCTCAGGTCTGCAAACGGCTACTGCTGGTGGTGCTTCTGCGTTGTCTGGCTCGCAGTCTTGGGGAATTCCCGCTGATTTTGATACGGCTGGCTTTTTGACAGCAGCCAAACGCAACTTTGTCACCCTGCAAGATGCTTGGGATAAATCTGACATAGCAGCGCTGCGTTCCATGATGACGGACGACATGGCGGGTGAAATCAAGTCTCAATTGGCGGATCGTGCTGGCCACACCGGCGCAGGTTCGAACAAAACGGACGTTGTGATGCTTGATGCACAGCTTTTGGGCATTGAAGAAATGAACAACGGCTACATGGCCAGCGTTGAGTTTTCAGGCATGATCAAAGAAGATCCATCTTCAGGTCCAGCGCCTTTCCGTGAAGTTTGGAACATGACCAAAGCCAAAACCGGTGGTAGCGGTTGGTTGGTGGCGGGCGTACAAGCGCTGCAGTGAGTTTGAACATTCTGGAAATACTGAAGCTGGAATACAGGATTTAGCGACAAGTAGCGTTTAAATCATCAAATGTCGGGAATAATCGGGGACTATGGCAACACAGTCCCCTTTTTCATTGTTAGACGGCATTTTCAACAAACTCAAGCCCAGCCTGCAGCCTCCGAGCTGGGCGGTGGATGAGGTGCAGCACCGTTTGGTGCTGTTTTTGAACCATGTGCTAATGCAAGAGAAAGAAGCAATGTCACGACTGGCTCGGCAGTCCGGCAACGTGATCAGTTTGCAATGGATTGGCTTTTCCATGCGGGTCAAGGCCACACCAGCCGGCTTGCTGGAAATCGCTGCTCCAACCAGCAAGTCGGATTTAAGCTTAATCGTCACTGAGGCATCACCCGCAGCTCTGTTGCAAGTCATGGCCATGGGTGGCAAACCCAGCGTCAAAATAGAAGGCGATGTACAACTGGCTGCTGAAATCAATTGGTTGGCTGATCATCTGCGTTGGGATGTGGAGGAGGATTTGTCGCGTTTCATTGGCGATGTACCCGCCCACACCGTGGCGGGTATTGCACGCCAAGCGACCGACGCTTTGCGCAGTTTTATGGTGACTAAAACGCCAGACAGCCATACTCCACGCACGGCAGACGCAGGTGGAAAGCCCACCCCATGAAGCGCATTTTGCCTGGCTTGTTCATTTTTTGGATTGTGATTCGTTTCGGCTTTGACGAGTTGCTTCTCACCAGTTTCCAAAAGCCTTGGCTCAATGTGATCGCCCGCATCCTGTCGATAGGGCGCAATTTATCAGCCCCTCGCGGTCAGCGTCTGCGTCAAGCCTTAGAGCGATTGGGTCCCATATTCGTTAAATTTGGTCAAGTGATGTCGACCCGACGCGACCTCATGCCACTAGATATTGCCGATGAACTGTCGCTGCTGCAAGACCGTGTACCACCGTTTGATTCGGCGATTGCGATTGCCAACATCGAAAAAGCCTTTCGCAAACCCTTGGCTGAGATTTTCACCAGTTTTGACGTCACCCCCATTGCAAGTGCATCGGTCGCGCAGGTGCACTTTGCCACCATCACGGACCGCCAAGGTCAGCTGCGTGAAGTGGCTGTCAAAGTGTTGCGTCCCGACATGCTGCCGGTGATTGAGAAAGACCTGAGTTTGATGCACATGATGGCTGGCTGGGTGGAGAAACTCAGCGCTGATGGCAAACGACTCAAGCCGCGCGAAGTGGTGGCCGAATTTGACCGGCATTTGCACGATGAGCTGGATTTGATTCGCGAAGCCTCTAGCGCCGCGCAACTGCGCCGCAATATGCAAGGTTTTGATTTGGTGCTGATACCGGAGATGTATTGGGACTTTTGCCGCCCCGAAGTCCTGGTGATGGAGCGCATGAAAGGCGTGTCCATCAGCCAAGTGCCACAACTGCGTGCAGCAGGCGTGGACATTAAAAAGCTCGCCAGTGACGGCGTCACGATCTTCTTTACCCAGGTGTTTCGCGATGGGTTTTTTCATGCGGACATGCACCCAGGCAACATCCAAGTCAGCTTAGAGCCAGCTACTTTTGGGCGCTACATCTTGCTGGATTTTGGCATCATTGGCAGTTTGACGGCGGTTGATAAAGAGTATTTGGCGCAAAATTTCACCGCATTTTTCAGACGCGATTACAAGCGGGTCGCCGAGTTGCACATCGAATCGGGCTGGGTACCGCAGGACACGCGGGTTGATGAGCTGGAGTCTGCCATTCGGGCGGTCTGTGAACCGTATTTCGATCGACCATTGAAGGAAATATCGTTGGGTTTGGTGTTGATGCGCTTGTTTCAGACCTCACGGCGCTTTCATGTTGAAATCCAGCCGCAGCTGGTGTTGTTGCAAAAAACCTTGCTCAATATCGAAGGCTTGGGTCGTGAATTGGATCCAGATTTGGACTTGTGGAACACCGCTAAACCTTTTCTTGAGAAATGGATGATGGAGCAGATTGGCCCACAAAAACTGCTCGACGAGCTGAAGGCACAAGCGCCGCGTTATGCTAAATTACTGCCCGATTTGCCAGGTTTGTTTGCTGACTTTTTGAAGCACAAGCAAGGCGATAGTCGGCGCGATGTGCTGGCG
>CBDUEA010000099.1:0-6620 GCA_965365965.1 uncultured Polaromonas sp.
AACATGCGGCCTTTGGGGGTGACCGAGATGCGCTCGGCATCTACCATAATCAACTCTGCATCTTCATACTGCTTGAGTTGCACCAGCTCATCGGCAAAGTAGCTGACGAAATCAATGCCATGCGCATGGTTGATGGTCGCAAAATCGACGGGACCACTGCACATCAGCTCCATGATCACCTGCCGGCGCAGCACGTCGTCTGCCGTCAAAGCAAAACCTTTTTCAATCGGCAGCTGGTTGGCATCCAAATGCTCGTAATAGGCTTTGACGGTGCGCACCGACTGGCTGTATGAATGCCCGACCTTACCAATCGCGGAAACGCCAAAGCCAATCAAATCACAATCAGCGCGGGTGGTGTAGCCCTGAAAATTACGATGCAAACTGCGGTCCAGCCGCGCTTTGTTCAGTTCATCATCTGGTTTAGAAAAATGATCCAGTCCGATGTAGATGTAACCGGCATCCAGCAGGCGGCGCACTGACATCAGGAAAATTTGCAGACGTAATTCGGCGCTGGGCAAATCGGCTTCAACAATCAGGCGCTGCGCCTTGAAGCGGCTTGGCAGATGGGCATAGTTGTATAGCGCAATGCGCTCAGGTGACAGCTCAATCACGCTGTCCAGCGTTCGGTTGAAGCTCACCAGCGACTGCTTGGGCAGACCATAAATCAAGTCGGCATTGATCGACTCAAAACCCGCCTTGCGACTGGCGTTGACGGCTTTTTCAACCATGGCATAGGGTTGCACCCGGTTCACGGCCTGCTGTACGGCTGGGTCAAAGTCTTGCACCCCAAAGCTGGTGCGGTTAAAGCCCAGTTCGGCCAGCATCGACATGGTGTCGTCACTGACGGTACGCGGGTCGATCTCGATGCCCAGTTCAGCGTCCGGCAGAAAGTTGAAGTGGCTGCGCAGCATCGCCATAAGCTCGCGAAGTTCATCGGGCGTTAAAAAAGTCGGCGTACCACCACCGAAATGCAACTGCGCTGTGCGCCGGTCGGGCCCGATGCGCTCGGCCACCAGCGTCATCTCTTTGGCCAAGTAGCGCAGGTACTCGGTGGTTCGGGTCCGGTCTTGCGTGATGATCTTGTTGCAAGCGCAAAAGTAGCACAGCGACTCACAAAAAGGTAAATGCACGTAGATAGACAACGGCGGATTTTGGTCCGCAGCGTTGTTGCGCTCTTCCAAGTACTGGATATAGCTGTTCTTGGTGAACTCGTCGCTGAAGCGGTCTGCAGTCGGGTACGACGTGTAACGTGGACCGAGTTTGTCGAAACGACGTATCAGGTCTTCTGAGAATTCAATGTCTGGCAGGGTATTCATGTCTAGTCCTTAATTACGCTGAATTATGTACCTCCGAAAGAGGCCAAGTGCTTAAACGCAACAGAATTTTTACAAAGATATATTTTTTATGCATCTTTATTAAAACCATTTAAAGATACATATAAAATGCATCTTATGAAAACATGCTTACAAAGTGTGATCTTTCATTCAACTCTAATTAAAAAGGAATCCTCACCATGCACGCTACGCGTAAACTCTGGACCTGGCTCGCCATCATCTGTGTGATGTCGTTCGCCGTCCTAGGCTGGGTCGGTAAAGAAATTTATCTGACCGCCCCACCCATTCCCAAACAAGTCATCAGCAGCCAAGGCAAGGTGCTGTTCTCTGAAGGTCAGGTCCAACGCGGCCAAGAAGCCTGGCTATCAGCCGGAGGTCAGCAACTGGGTTCCGTTTGGGGTCATGGTAGCTACGTGGCGCCGGACTGGTCGGCCGACTGGTTGCACCGCGAGGCCTTAGCCCTGCGTGATGTCTGGGCGCAGCGCGACTTCGGGAAATCGTTTGAGCAGTTGAGCTTAGGTCAGCAAGCCGAACTCAGCGCCCGCCTCAAAACAGAAATGCGTCGCAACACCTTTGACGCCAGCACCGGTAGCATCACCTTATCACCTGAGCGGGCTGAGGCCATCCAGCAGGTTGTAAAACATTACACCGACCTTTTTGGCAATGCCCCATCCATGGACAAACTGCGAGAGCAATATGCGATGAACGCGGGCTCGCTACCCGACCCGCAAGACCTGCAAGCCCTGCCCGCCTTCATTTTCTGGTCCGCCTGGGCCGCTGCGACGGACCGCCCCGGTGAAACCGGTCTGAGCTACACCAGCAACTGGCCGCATGAGCCGCTGGTCGACAACAAGCCCACCGCCGGAGCCGGTATCTGGTCGATTGCCAGCATTATTTTCATGATCGCCGCCATTGCCGGTATGATTTTTTACCACTCAACCCACAAGGAAGAAGGCGATCCAACGCCGCCCAAAGCCGATCCGCTGTTCGACCTGAAGCCGACCCCATCCATGAAAGCCACCCGCAAGTACTTCTATGTGGTGATTGGCCTAATTTTGGCGCAGGTTGGCATGGGGGTGATAACCGCCCACTACGCCGTTGAGGGCCAGAGCTTCTTTGGCTTCCCGCTGGCGCAAATCCTACCGTTCACGGTGAGCCGTACCATCCACACCCAATTCGCCGTGTTGTGGATTGCGACCGCTTGGCTGGCGACGGGCCTGTATATCGCACCGGCCATTTCCGGACATGAGCCCAAGTACCAAAAACTCGGGGTAGATGTGCTGTTCTACGCCTTGCTGTTCATCGTGGTCGGTTCCACCGCCTTTGGCTGGTTGGGCACCTTGCAACATCTGGGCAATGATTTCAGCTTCTGGATCGGCAACCAAGGCTTAGAGTTCACCAGCATGGGACGTATCTGGCAAATCTTGCTTTTTATCGGCCTGCTGTTCTGGGTGACCTTATTGGGTCGCGGCCTCATGCCAGCTTTGAAAACACCTTCCGAGAGCCGAGGCCTGATCGCCATGGTCTTTTTGGCCGCACTGTGTATCGGTGGTTTCTACGCAACATCATTGACTTGGGGTCAGCATACGCATTATTCGATGATCGAATACTGGCGCTGGTGGTTGGTCCACCTGTGGGTAGAAGGCTTCTTTGAAGTGTTCGCTACCGCCGTGATTGCCCTGTTGTTCACCCGCCTTGGCTTGATCCGCGCCAGTACCGCCAACAGTGCCATCATTCTGGAAACCATCGTCTTCCTGTTCGGCGGCATTCTGGGCACACTGCACCATTTGTACTTTACCGGTACACCGACCTTTGTGATTGCCATTGGTGCCATGTTCTCAGCACTTGAAGTCGTGCCGCTGGCCATGATCGGGGTCGAAGCCTATCGCAACTACGAACGCTCCAAATCTGCACCTTGGGTGCAAGCCTACAAATGGTCGATTCTGTGCTTCATCGCTGTCGGATTCTGGAATGTGGTGGGAGCCGGTTTGCTGGGATTCACCATCAACACCCCTATCGCGCTGTACTACATGCAGGGTCTGAACATGACGGCCGCCCACGGCCACGCAGCCTTGTTTGGTGTGTATGGCATGCTAGGCATCGGTTTACTGCTGTTCTGCCTGCGCGGGTTGTCTGACCGGCTCGCTTGGTCTGACAAGCTCTTGGCACCCATGTTCTGGTCGCTCAATATCGGCTTGGGCATGATGGTGTTCATCTCGCTCGTGCCAGCAGGTATTTACCAAGCTTGGGCCAGCATCACCCAAGGCATGTGGTTTGCGCGCTCACCTGCCGTCATTCATTCACACTTCATGGAAACACTGGTGTGGATGCGGGTACCGGGCGACATCGTGTTCAGCATCGGCACAGTGTTCTTGGCTTGGTTCGCTGTGCGGCTTTTGACCGGCGGCAAACGCCAACAACCGGTTGCTGTAACAGGAGCCCGCACCAAGCAGGCTTAACTAATTAAACGTCCCTCTTAAAAGCGTCCGACAGATGGGGGAACCCAGCTCTTGGACGTTTTTTATGAGTAGCGGGATCTTGGTGTATCAGTAAGTCGTATGCTTAATTTGATGTAACTCCATACCTGATACAGCTCAGTTCAAGCACCAAAAAAACGCACTTGAGACGGCTCTATGCCTAAGCTAACCGCACCACCGACAGGGAATTTACTTAAGCCGACGTGGTGGGGATGGTCCACTGCAAGGCGCTGTTGTCCCACACGCACTTGGTAACGCGTGAATTCGCCAGAAAACTCACTCGCCTCCACCGTGCCGGGCATCCACACATAGCGTGCATCACGCGCTGCATCGGCCACTTCTACTTTGAGTGAGTGCGGTCGAAAGCTGACTTGGATCGCGTCAGACAAGGGTGCATCAGACGAGACCGGAAATTGCAAATCACCGATACCTTCAACGTCTAAGGTGAGTGAATCACCACGGCGCGAACGCACTTTGCCTGACAACAAGTTCATGGTGCCCACAAAATTAGCGACGAATGTGTTCACAGGGTAATCGTACAAGGTCGCGGGCGCACCGACTTGCTGCACAACGCCTTTGTCAAGCACGGCCATGCGGTCTGCGGTCGTCATCGCTTCTTCTTGATCATGCGTCACAAAAATGGTGGTCAAACCTAAACGCCTTTGCATTGCCAAAAGTTCCTGTCGCATTTGCACCCGCAACGTTTTATCTAAGTTGGACAAAGGCTCATCAAGCAACAAAACCTGCGGTTCGATAACAAGGGTACGAGCCAGCGCGACGCGCTGTTGCTGCCCACCTGATAGCTGACTGGGTCGGCGCTGCGCATAGGGTGACAAGCCAACTTGTTCAAGCGCTGCGCCCACTTTGGCTTTGATGGTTGCTTTGTCCACTTTGCGCTCGACCAAACCAAAAGCCACGTTATCCCAGACCGTCATGTGTGGCCATAGGGCATAACTTTGAAACACCATGCCGACATTGCGCTCCCACGGCGCTTTTTGACTGACATCTTTACCGTCAATCAACAACTCACCATGTTGATGCTGATTGAAGCCTGCAATCAGTCGCAACAGTGTAGATTTGCCTGAGCCAGAAGGCCCCAATAAAGCAAAAAATTCGCCCGGCTCAATATCGAGGTTGACGTCTTTTAAGACCTCTATACTGCCATATGAAAGACGAATATTTTTGCATTGAACAGGTACTTTTTTCATATCAATTCCTAACGGATTCATTCGCGGTTACGGTAGATAGAGGTAAAGGTGGCAACTCATCATCCACGGGTCGGCTGGTGAACCGACTTCCTGTGCGCTCGACAACAACATGCGACAGGTATGTACCCAGCGCAACCACTAAAATAGCCAACACGCCTAAAGCGGCACCGGGTCCGCGCCCTGCCACGCTTTGCATATACAAATAAATCCCATAACTCATGGGCGCTTGCGACTCTGCAGACGACAACAAAATGGTTGCCGACAACTCTACGGCGGCCGTGATAAAACTGGTCACAAAACCTGCCAAAATGCCGCCAGCCATCAAAGGAACAACCACTCGTTGGATGGTGCGCAATTTGGTTGCACCCAAACTCTCCGCAGCCTCTTCCAAAGACACATGAACCTGCTGCAGCGCAGCCACGCAACTACGCAGCGCATAGGGAAGCCGGCGCACAGCATAGGCGAGCATGATGACCACCCACGTACTGGTAAACAGCGTGTCTGTGCCCGGTACGGTCATGCCTTTGAAGAAACGCAAATAGCCGATGGCCAAAACAATCCCTGGCACCGCCAATGAAGCTGTTGCCGTCCAATCAAGCCATTTACGCGCAGGCAAGGTCGTGCGTAGCATCAGGTAGGCGATGGTGATGCCTAAAATCACATCCAAACCAGCCGCCAAACCGCAATACAACAAGGTATTTTTAATCATCCCACCAGCGTCTTGAAACACGGTGTCGTAATGTGCCAAGGTATAGGCGTCTGGCAGTGGTGAAAAGCTCCAAACCTTGGCAAAAGACAATAGAAGGACGCCAATGTGCGGCGACAACACCACCATCAATACCAAGAAGACCCAACCGTAAGCTAACAAGGAGCCTAAAGGAGACAGTGTTCGTTTCGCAATGCTCGCCCCCCCTTTTTGGATGGTTGAGAAATCTTTGCCGGCTAGCATCCGCGCAGACAAGGCCATGGCGCTGATCGAAAACACAATCATGATGACGCTGATCACATAGCCCATGGGGTCTTCAAGACCCACTTGTGTGATGCGCAAATACGCTTGGGGTGCCAGCATATTGGTTTGCCCAAGAACCAGTGGCGTACCCAAATCATCAAACACTTTGACAAAAACCAAAGACGCGCCAGCTATAAAACCAGGCATTCCCAGCGGGAAGATCACACGCCAAAATAAACGCCAACCTTTGCAACCCAAATTGAGTGCAGCCTCTTCCATCGCACCGTCAATGTTGCGCAATGCCACCGTCAAGTTCATCAAAATAAATGGGAAGTAGTGGATAGATTCCACGAAAATCACGCCATTTAACCCCTCCATGATCGGCAAGGACAACCCAAAATGCTCTTGCAGCAACAGGTTGATAGAGCCGGAACGACCAAAAATCAACTGCATGGCAGCCGCGCCCACAAAAGGCGGCATGATCAGCGGCAAAACGCCTAAGGTTTGAATCAGCAATGCCCCGCGAAACTGGAACCGTACCGTGAAATACGCCAGAGGCACTGCAATCAAGGCAGCAAAAACCGCTGAAGTGGTGGCTACGAATAAACTGTTGAAAAATGACTCACGCATTAAACCTTGACTGAAGAATGCG
>CBDUEA010000100.1:0-6604 GCA_965365965.1 uncultured Polaromonas sp.
GCAAAAAAATAAGCGAAGGCACTATTAGCCAATACCAGATTGTTCTTTTGTATTCATGACTTTCTTTCTTTATTTTTATATCAGTTTTGCAAGCTGAACGTACTAGCGTTTTTACCCATGATTTCGTTTTTGCGCACTTCTGTCCAGTACATCCAAATCAAAGAAACCCATACCACGCCATACATCAGCATAAAAGCACTAGAGCGAATTCCAGTTAAATCCATCAGCGCACCGAACATGATGGGAAGTACAAAACCACCAAGACCTCCAGCCAATCCGACAATACCGCTAACGGCACCGATGTTGCCGGTGTAGTCATCGCTGATGTACTTAAAGACGCTTGCTTTGCCAAAAGCAAAGGCAATGCCGAGCACAAACATCAATGCCGTAAATGCATAGACGTTGAGACCAAGATGAAATGTTTGAGGTCCCGTGGTTGTCGCGATCGTGAAATCAGTTTGCGGATAACTCAATAAGAAGAGGCATATCCAGCTAACCCATAGTACCCACCAAGTGACGCTGTGAGCGCCCCATTTGTCCGACATCCAACCGCCAACGGCCCGCAGAACACCGCCAGGAAGTGAAAAACAAGCTGCCAGAAGTGCCGCCGTGCGAATATCTAGCCCAAATTCACCAACGTAGTACTGCACCATCCACAATGAAAGTGCAACATAGCCGCCAAATACGATGCTGTAATACTGACAGTATTTAACTACTTTGGGATCTTTAAGAAGTTTCAACTGATCGCTGAACTTGACATTGCTAGGCACAACATGTGTGGGATCGGTATAACTAAAAAACCAAAATAGTATGACAGCTCCCAACATGATTGCCGCGTAGACTTGGGGCACCATGGCCCAACCAAACGCCACAACCAGTGCAGGTGCTACAAATTTATTAACGGCGGCACCAGAGTTACCTGCACCGTATATGCCCATTGCAAAGCCTTGTTGATTTTTCGGAAACCATCGAGCAACATAAGGTGTACCAACGGAAAATGAGCCGCCAGCTAGGCCAACAAATAGTCCGATCACTAAAAAATGCCAATAGACCGTGGCGTAACTCATTAACCAGATGGCTGGAACAGTCAACGCCATCAAAAGTGTCATTACTATGCGCCCACCGAATTTATCGGTCCAAATACCCAACGGCACACGAATTAAAGACCCAGTTAAAACAGGCATGGCGGTTAGCAAACCGAATTCAGTAGAGTTCAGACCAAGTGCTTTTTTAATTGGAATACCGATGACCCCAAACATCATCCAAACCATAAAACAAACCGTAAAAGCGAGCGTACTAACGATAAGTACCGACAGTGCTTGTCCTTTTTTTGTCATTCCAATAACTCCTTATACATAGGGTTACTTTATTATTGGAAGGAGTTCTGCGGTATCCCTCTGTCGACGTGGATTCTTAACTAAAAGGAACTATATTTTTGTCGAAATCTCTAGTTCTGAAGAACTATGGGTGTGCTTTTTTTACATTTACTTGCGCAAGATCAAAACAAGCCACACTCGGTTGCTATGACAGCGGCATGAACCCGGGAGCTAACATTCAGTTTTCGCAAAACATGTTGTACGTGTATCTTCACCGTTGTTTCTACGATTCCAAGCTCTCTTGCAATTTCTTTATTGCTTGAGCCACGTGTTACGCTACGCAGAATTTCGTGCTCTCGAGGTGACAAAGTAGAAATCAATGCCTCTTTTGGCAAAACATTGATTTCTTGGTTTTCGTTAAGCTGTGTTTCATTTGCAGCCCCCCGATAAGCAGCAATTAATTTACCCATCATTTCTGGCGCAATGACACTCTCGCCATCCATCGCGCGGTGAATTGCATTGATCAGTGCATCACCTTCAATCGTCTTTAGAAGGTAACCAACAGCACCACCCTTAAGTGCTGCTGCCAAATCTGCAGCATCTTCACTCACAGTGAGCATCAAAATGCGCGCATGAGGTGCCGCTTCAATCAAGGCAGGTAAAGCATCTACGCCATGCACACCGGGCAAATGGTTATCCAGCAAGATCAAATCTGGCTGCAACTCTTCTGCACGACGCAGCGCTTGACCAGCATCACCTGCATCGCCTACAACCTTAACATTGATATCACGCGATAAAAGTGCGGTAAGACCACGTCGAAACAACGTATGGTCGTCAACAACAAGAATGCGAATGACATGAAAATTTTTATCTGTCATATGGAAATATATATTATGAAGCAGCAACTGAGCTTATTTTGGTTTGACTTAAAGGCTTGGAACTAGGTGAAGTAGGCAATGTCAAAATGATTGAAGAACCTTTATCCAGTGTAGAAAAAACATCCAATGTTGCACCAATCCGTGAAGCCCGCTCTGACATGATGCGCATACCAACATGCGTCTCCTTCAGTGATTTAGTCTCTGAATCAAAACCAATGCCATTATCACGAACTTCAAACTTCCAAACTGGTTGCTGTTCAACATCCAACCATACTTGACTGGCGTGTGAGTGCTTGCGCACATTGGAGAGAGCTTCTTGAACAATGTGCAGCACTTGGATTTGCATATCAGGGGTCATCGGAATGCCATGTCCAGCCATATTCAATTCAGTTTTAAGACCCGTTTGATGCTCAAATTTTTGTAACGTTGTGGCCAGCGCTGGCTCTATATCTTCAGCATTTGTACGTGTGCGGAAATGCATGAGTAGTTCACGCACGTCACCATAACTTTCACGAACGCCAACATCAATTTCTTCTAATACCTTTTGAATTTCCTGAGATTTACCGGACTTCAGAGCATCACGCATCAATTGAACTTGGATTTTCAAAAACGCCAGCGACTGAGCAATCGAATCATGTAACTCACGTGCTAGCCAATGCCGCTCGCCAGAAATAGCGGCCTCTCTTTCAAGCGCATGCAATCGCAGATTTTCCATAGCACTTGCTAAATGACTTGTGAGTGCTTCTAATAATGAGCATTCAGCAGCAGAAGGGAAGGTTTCTGCATTGAAAAACAAACTGACTTCTCCCATCAGCCTCCCTTGCAATCGAATCGGGACGTTAACGACAGTTGCAAACCCAGCTTTTGCACAGTGCTGCAAAGGCAAATCATGATGCGCGCGGATGGGTATGACTCGCAGACCACTTAGGCTGGCTGAATTCCCGCAATGACAATCTCCTGCCTTTAAGCATTGCTCGCCCTCTGTCATTGAAACCGGCAAGCCGTTTGCAGCGAGCATCAAAAACCGTTGGTTTGTTTGATCAGACCAACGTATCGCCACACCATCTGCGCGGGCTATATGCATGAACCGTTGCGAGAAATCTTGCGCCAATTCATCAAGCGATGTTGCTCTCGCAACCAAAGCTGTAACTTCGTACAAAGACTCTAATCTCTCGCTTTTTTCTTCAAGTTCAGCTGTTTTTTCTTGTACTTTACTTTCTAAATTTTTGTACATTGATTGCAAATGTGCAGCCATTTCATTGAAACCTTCTGCCAATGTTCCAAACTCATCTCTCGTTACACGTTCCACACGTGCGCCAATATCACCTGCTTGAATCTTTTGTATGACTCTTTTAAGTTGATTGACCGGCTCGATGACAAATAAATAGCCAGACAATAACAAGATAGCAGCACCCAGCAAAGTTAACGCCAACACGCCAATTTGCAAAAAATGTAAGATGGCGGTCCACCTCACCAAATGCGCCTCTATGCTTGTGACCAATACATCAATTTTGGATGTGAAATCTAGTGTTTGCGCATCAAGTTCATCAAGCTTGCTGGGCCTCGATACCAACCAGCGGGCATTAAAAAGTGCCCAGTCACTTTCAACAGCAGCAAATTTCTTGCTTACATTGGTATCCCAAGGAACGGCAAGCGGCCGTTCAAGATCCCCTCTGCGCAACAATTCAAGGCTTTGATTGAATTCTTCAATTCTTTGCGGCAAATCTTTGACCTCGCCTGTCCCCACGGCAAGTGACATTCGGTAAGACTGCATTCGCATACGGCCGGCTTCATTCACCGCAGCCGCTCCGCCATCTAACATCCACGAAACCCACAATGTGGCTGTTGTAAACAACAACACTAGCAGTAAAAAGGGAATACCTATCAATGCTAATTTGGCGCTTAAGCTCCAGTATTTTCTGCTATTCATTGAGCGGTTCTAATTGTCAAACGATTTGGAGATAAACATGTGGTCATAAATATATTGGAACGTCATAAAGGTCAACCAAACTAGTTTGACTCAGATTCCAAACTAGGCGCTATTTGCATACCTAAACGGCATGCGCGCGATGTTACGTTATGTACGGCCATAGTGCCACGTTTCATAGTTTAGATTGATATTCATCATTGTTTCTTTCAATTCTTGTTAAATGGCTCGTCAAATCGGAATATTTATTTACGCAAAAAATCTACTCATTACGAATTTGATTTTTTTCTATGTCATTGATTGACTTAGAAATGATGGGACGTATAGGATTTGAGCCTACGGCCGAAGAATTATGAATCAAGCCAAATAAACAGCAATGCAAAGCAATATCCAGCTACGTTATAGACACTTGGTTGACAATATTTGTGATGCAAGACTGGGGAATCTTCAACAAAAAAATACTCAGACATGTATGACTTTACATATTTTTCAAGAGTCACAAGATAAAGATGAAAATCCTTTTTCCTAGAAAATTTCGTTGTAGAAACAAAATCGCTATCGCCAGAAACCAACACGATTACGTCAACCTTCTTCTTAATCGTCAATGCAGCAATGTCCATTCCGATTCAAATTTCAACGTCTTTTTCGTAATCTGTGGACGAAGACCATCACCAGAAATTTCGACCATTTCCCCAGAAGCTTTGCTCATTTTTTAAGGTCGTCGTACAATTCTCTTGTAAAGGCTTTGCTCTTAGATAAATTCTATGAGCGATTGGACTTTCCAAAATTTTTATGCAAACATCAAGCTGCAAATTGTTTAGTGGCGAAGGCCCAGATCATGCGTGAGGCGTCCGGACCCTTCGGATCGCTGTAAGCTTGGCTTGCGGCACCTCCACTCCACGCATGGCCAAGCCCATCAATGACACAGACTGTTGCCACCAGTCGGTCCTGAGCACGGTAGTCCGTGATGATGCTGGGGTAACGCGCGCCACGCTGCACAGTGCGCGGTAGACCCGGTATTGCATCCTCCCGGACAGCCCACAGCCGTGCTGCTTCTACACCATTTTTGGGCGCGACAATATGATCGGCGCTGCCTTGAATAACCAGCAATGCAGGTAAATGCGTGCCTTCGGTCAGCGGTGCAAGGGGTAAGCCCGCCTTATACCCGCGCATAGCGGTCAGAGCGGTCGCGGAAGAATGAGCGACACCCGGTGCGATGCCCGAATGCATCGCGATCGCCCGAAAACGCTCTGGGTATCGAGTCGCCAGCAATGCAGCCATCCCTGCGCCAGCAGAGAGACCAGCCAAGACAATGCGGTTCGGATCAACGGCTTGCTTCAGGCAAGTCTTGCCAATTGCCGCAGTGATAGCGTCTGCTTCTTGTTGAGCCTTACCTGAGCGCGTTTGGAACCAGTTCCAGCAGCCTTGCATATTTGAGAGGTGGTCCTGTTCAGGATAGAGGACAAAAAAGCGTTCACGGGCGGCAATTTGATTCATGCGCGTACTCGCAGCCAAGGTCTGCGCGTTCTGACCGCAACCATGCAACATAACCACGAGCGGCAGACACTCGCTGCGCCTCACACCTAAAGGCTTGAATAGTCGATAACGCAGCGTACCTGACAACCCAGCGGTGAAGCTACCATTAGAAAGTGTCGATCTTGATGGTCTCTTTTTGACTGCGATTTTCTTAGTCGATACCACTTTCGGTGAACGCATAGCCTGCTTCATGGCCTTCGAACCAGAACGCATGGCTTTGCGTGTTATTGAGGAAAGCGTACGCTGGAAGGAGCGACTAAAAAGGGGATTTCGAATTCGTTTGGGCATGTTTTAAGTGTTCACAGTTTTTCAACATCGGTATTGCATCCCACTTTAATTGCGGCTAATTGCGTTTATTGCAATAAGAGGAAGTCAGGTTAACCACTACCTTGTACGACTATGAGGTTTCAAATAGTGCACTGGTGCCATTGCACGATTGAAGCATGCAATGGGCTAAAAGGGCTATCTATGACCTAGCAACCTCTATATGCGAACTGTTCGCAAGCTTACAGATTTATATTTCGTGAAAGCATAAAATTAACTAAAGCGATGACTGCGGATTTGTAAGGCGAAAACTACTGCGATGTCTGCGTTGACCAGAGGTTGCCCATGAGTAAGAGGAAAAAAGAAATGCAAGATGACGCTTTTTACACGGTAATTTCCTGCAGACAACGGTGTCAAGAAGTATGGGCTCAGTATCAAAAAGGATCTCAATCTCCCGAGGAGCGATATTGATCAAACACCTCCGCAAGTTCTTCAAGTTTTTCGGTGACTCTTTCGGACTAATCCCTGGTCTTATGGTTGTAGCTGGCATCTTGATGGGTGTTGTTCTTGTCCATGTTGATGGTTATGGCCTAGTGCCATGCAGTTTGTTAGTCAGTGCTTGGCTTTACAACGGTGAAAAAACAGGCGCGCGTACCTTACTGGGTGTAGTGGCCAGCTCGACC
>CBDUEA010000101.1:0-6593 GCA_965365965.1 uncultured Polaromonas sp.
GACTAAAGGCTCTGCCGTAGGCCAAAACTCGGGCACGACCTGCGTCACACGGCAGCCTGCAGCTTCAAAAGTAGTGATCGCTGCAGCCAACCAAGCTTTGTCGCAAGCCACGACCCAAGCCCCCGCAACTGCTTTGCCGGCAGATGCATCAGGTGACAGGGCAAAAGACATGGCATTGGTGTCGTCCAGCAAACGATCTTCTAAGAGGCCATCCAGCGCGGCACGCAAGCGCGCTTTGGGTACTTTGGGTAAATCGACTTGATGCCATGACAGTGCTTGTGCGGGGGCGACAAGAACTGTTTTGTCGGCCTGAGGCAGTAAGTTGAGAGGTGCTGTGCCACTGCTGGTCAAACTCAAGGCGTCGCTGGCTAAGACATAGTTGTATTCGATGCCAACCACTGTAGGGACGGTTGGCTGCGCACCGGTCGCACCAAGTGTTTGGGGTGATCTAAGGGTTGGCGAACGCCAGGGTAGGGAAACGATCAACTTGCTCATAGTGTCATTGTAAGGAAGTCGGTGCGGTGGTGGATGAGCCGTTTGCTGATGCTTCTGGCGAGGCTACAACAACGCGTTCGCGCCAAATGGTACGAACATCGCTCAAATTATCACGTTGTACCAAAGATTGCTCCTCTACCATGGTCTGTTCTAACCGTAAACGGCCTGTAACTTCAAAAAATTGAGTGGCCACGCTGTGTCGATCCTCTTTCAATTCAGTGCCGAAGCCAGTAACGATTTGAGCCGCATCTGCCAAACTTTCAAAATGTTTACTGTCGCGTGCAAACACAGCTAATTTAGCATCCGCAATTTGTAACTTAGGTACGGCAGCATAAATGACGGCTGCAGAGGCGGTATTGATATTGACTTTGGTTCGTTGCGGCAACAGCGTGATATAGGGGGTGAGTTTGTCCAAAGTGCTTTGAGTCACGCCTAGCCAAGACAATTGGCGTACCCTCTGGGGCATGAGCGGCGCTAGGCCGCTGACGCCGCTGCTGGCCACGCTGACATCCATAGCAGCTTTCAAGTTTTCAGCAAGAGTACTTAACTCTGACAACGGTATATTCAGCAATTGAAATAGTCGCGTGAAGGCAGCTAAATCAGGCTCGGATACTTTATTGGCATCCACCAAGTTATAGACGTTCAGCTTGGACTGCGCATCAACGATGCCGCCCGACAAAAAAGCATCCAAAGACTCTTCTGCCGTCATGCCGCCAGTGTTGTTTTTATCTGCTGCTAAAAAGGTCGATAAACGAGCTTCTTGCAAGGGTACCGCCCAAGGCTCGGCCAAATGGTCGGTTGTCCCAGCTTTGCCATCAATTCGTAAAATCAACCGCGACCAGTCCAATGCACCAACTAGCAGCCAAGCCACTTGCACCCGCGCACGCTCAGCGGCTTCTACCTCAATACTGCGGTACTGCTGCCACAACGCTGCCGCAGCAAAGGTCGCCACCAAAGTGACTGTGAGCATGGCAGACAGCAGCGCCGCCCCACGTTGCCTCATTTGCCTCCCCTCAAGGTTGGACGAACCCAGTCGCGGGTAATATTTCCCACCAAAGCCTGATCTGCAGACAAAGTCAATACCAAGCGCACACCATCAGGCAATAGAGCTGCTTTTGTGCCTGGTATCAGCGCATCTACATCAGCGCTTGACTGCGCATTGCTCCATGAATTGTTGCGGTAATAGTATATTTGCCATTTGTCGATATTGGCCACACGCACTTCGCGCTTCTTCTCGGCATCCCCGGGGTTTTGCGCCCATTGTGCAGCTTGCTGCCAAGCCGCCATCAGTTCACCACGCGTTCGCAAAGGACCAGATTGCCAGCGCAACCATTGCGATTGCCCCTCAAAGCCTCGCTGCGTCCAAGCCACCACGCGGATACTTTCGGTATGCTTAGCGTTTGTTGTCGTTGCGGCATTGGTTGGGGGGGCATCTTCGGCGTAACGTCGCATCAAACGTAGCACTTGGCCGTCGTAGTCCAAAGTATTTATTTTGGCTGCGGCATACATTTGCGGCAACTCGACCAAGGCGTCCAAATCGGTCAGCCACTGGGCAAGGCCAGCTTGCAAAGCCAGTACGCCATCGGTTTTAGACTGGGTTTGCGTTTGTACCCGCGCCATGCCATCTAAACCGCGCCAACTCAGCATCGCCAGCAAGGCCATGACAGCGACGGCGACCATCAACTCAATCAGTGTGAAACCACCTGTTTTGTGAACTGGTTTATGAGGTCTAGCCCGCATCAAAAAAGTCCAACGATGGTAGATAGCTTGAGCACTATTTTTTCACCATCCATCACCTGCGCATCTACGCGTCTAAAACTCGGGTTCGGTGTGGTTTGGACGGACATGCTGCCGTCTAAACTGCGCCCCGCTTGGTCGCACACAAAGGTACTTTCACCGACATCAGGCAAACCTTGCGTTAATCGCACCTTGATGAGCTGGTTTTCAGCGCATATTTGACCCAGCAACACGTCAGACAGCCGCTGTGCGTTGTTCACCAAAGAGTCGGTTGCACGCATGCCAGCTAACAGTGCAATCGACACAATGCCTAAGGCCACTAAAACCTCTATCAGTGTGAAGCCAGCTGCGGCAGCGGCGCGTTTCAAAGTGGCTCTGCCTTAGGAGTGAGATCTATGGCAAAAGGCCGCAAACCATCTGTCGATATCGTCAAGCTTCGGCCCGCATTGCGCAAAACCACTTCTTGTCGCGCAATGATGGGCTCTGGGCCTAAAGCCAAGCGGCTGTTGGCATCCACTTGGGTGCCCTCACTGAGCCAATTTTTGGGCAGGGTGGCTAAATCTTCCATTTCACCTGTATTTTTGTTTTTAGTTTGTGGCAGGCCTTCAAACTTAAAACCTTGCTCGGTTGGGTGCCAATACACTGACAAGCCACTGGCGCGCGATTGTGCTCTGGCCGAGTCCAACAAAGCCGCCAGCCGTTGCGCATCACGCTCTAGGGCGGCATGTGAAGCGTTCGGGATCGCAAAAGCCACACCCGCACTGGCAATCGCAATGATGGACACAACTACCAACAGTTCAAGCAACGTGAAGCCGCGAACGTTCCATGGTTGATGGCGTTGCATCTTTAGCAATTTACTGCCAAGAACCAATATCCGCATTTTTACCTTCTCCCCCAGCTTGCCCATCTGCGCCGAAAGACATCACGTCAATCTCGCTTTTGATGCCTGGGTTGAGATATTGATAAGGACGACCCCAAGGGTCGTTGGGCAATTTTTCAAGATAATTTTTCCAATTAGATGCAGCTGGACCACTGCTCGGCCGCGCCACCAGCGCTTGCAGGCCTTGGTCGGCGCTTGGGTATGTTTGATTGTCTAGTTTGTACAGCTTCAATGCTTGCATGATGTTGTTGACATCGGTTTTTGCCGCCGTCGCACGCGCATCATCAGCACGCTCGAGCACGTTGGGCACAATCAAAGCAGCCAAAACGCCAATGATGACCAACACCACCATCAACTCAATCAACGTGAAACCACGTTGAATGTGTTTGCGTCTGGCCAGATTTGCAGTCGAATTCAATTTTTTTATAACATTCATCCGTCATTTTCCTCAAAAAGATAGCATCTAAATTGGCTACGATATTAGATTCCATCATAATCGCCTCATGAAGACACCCCAATTAAAGTCTTGGTCGTTACGACTTATTACACTGACCGTCTGGTTGTTGGCAGTTCTGTGCTCTGCCTATTGGGTGTTGAAGTTTGTAAAGGTTAAACCTGTCAACACCGGATTTGCTGCTGCAGCTCCTGCCATCAGTATTGATTCAGATAGCGTCGCAAAGTTCCTTGGCGCTCCTAACTCTGTAGCTGGTCAACCAATTATTACGCCAGCTAGTAGCAATTATGCACTGTTTGGCATTGTCAGAGCGTTGACTGGTACAGGGGTCGCTTTGATAGCTACTGATGGGAAGCCCGCCAAGCCTTACCGTGTTGGTAACAAGGTGAGTGAAGACTTGGTTCTCAAGTCTATTACGAGGACTGAGGCTGTTTTAGCCAGTTCCGTCGAAGCGCCAGATGGCATGAAACTGGAACTTCCAGCAAGGATAGCTGCGGCTGGTTCAAATACGCCCATGGCACCCATAGCAGCTAACGGTCGCAGTGGTGCTCCGCTCCAGCTCCGGTTTCCAACAGCGGCAAATATGCCAACTTCTGATGCTGCGACAGCAGGCAGAATGGGCGCAGCTATGGCCAATGCGGCCAATCCTGCTGGCACGAATAGTTTTATTCCCGTCCAGCCAGATTCTAATATGCAGCGTCCGTCGATTCGTATGGCACCTAATTTGCAAGGCGACCCCAACGTGCCCGGGCGTGCACCTATTCCACCGCCTGATAATCCAGCAGGCAGAACCTCTGGCCCTGGGTCGACGGGAACGAATCAATGAAATATATCAAGTAGCGCTAAACCGATAAATGCCATCAGTGCAAAATTCGCGCTTTAATTGTCCTGAAAACCACAAAAAGTGCAAATGCGCTACCACTTCACCCATGGCAAAGGTAGTTTGGTGCAAATCCAGCTCTCTTTTAAACATCACGAGCAGCAGGTCAGCCGCGCAGCACGCCTTCCCTTGGCAAGCTTCCAGTACCTCCGCTAAACGGTCGCGGTGGTGGTCATGCAGCTGCTTAATTCGCTCTTGCAGCCCCGTGAATGGTTTACCGTGCGACGGCAAAGTCAGCGTTTCAGGTGCGCAAGCTCCAAATTTATCGATAGATTGTAAAAAAAGTTTCAGCGCGTTGGACTCAGGTTCGTTGTCATAAACACTCACATTGGTAGAAATTCTCGGCAACATCATGTCGCCACCCAGCAAAATTTTTGCCTCATCACAATACAGCGCGATATGTTCCGGCGCATGGCCAAAACCGCTGATGCAGCGCCACACATTCTCGCCAATCCGAATCTCATCGCCATCCATCATGCGGTGAAAGCTCGGTGGCACAGCGGGCACGAGGCTGGGGAAGTAATTGGTTCTGGCCTTCAGCATGGTTTGCGATTTTTCATCCACCAAGCCATGTGCTGCAAAAAACGACGCAGCCGCTGCGCCGCCAAAGCCCGTGGCGCTCATGCACGCCATGCGCGCCACGTTGTAATCGGTCGCACTGATCCACATCGCTACTTTCCAGCGCTCGCATAGCCAGTGTGCCAAACCGATGTGATCAGGGTGCATGTGGGTCACAATCACCCGCAAAATCGGCAACTCATCCAGTGCATTCACAAACACCTGCTCCCACTGCGCACGCGACTCGGGTTTGTCAATGCAACAATCCACCACCGTCCAGCCGTCCACGCCGTCGAGGTTGTCGCGCAAGAGCCATAAATTGATGTGGTTCAGCGCAAACGGTAAGCCCATGCGCAGCCATTGAATGCCCGGTGCCACCACCATGCCTTGGCCAGGTGTGGGCATCGCTTCGCCAAAGGGGTAGTGGAGTCTGCGTTCGAGATCGTTAGAAAGGCTCATAAGGGATGAATTGGTAACAAAACGATGTAAGTGACTAAAGCTTACTTAAAAGTAAACGTAAATAAATTTACATCTATTGTAGGGGGGAGCATTTTTTGACACTGTCTCATAAACTACTTTTGAGCTTACATACATAAAAAACAAAGTTACAAGTACGGGGTAATCTATACAAAAAATTGGCAATATTTACCTTGACTTCAAAAAACCCAAGTCATAAAGTGTTTCTAATTACTTGTTTGTATGGCATTTGCAAAAATTTGTAATTTTGAAGACTATCAAATAGGAGTACCGTATGAGAAAAATACTATCACTGGTGTTGAGTGTAGTTGCCGCATCATCCATGGCTTTGACTACCAACGCTTGGGCGCAATTGGGCTCCTCCAGTAGCGACTTGGTCTTCACCCCCATCACCCCGTGCCGCTTGCTAGATACCCGTTCTGCCACCACCCCTGCAGGCACACCTATCGCGGCCAACAGCACCCGCAGCTTTTTGGTTTGGAATCAAACCAGCTTTGCCATTCAAGGCGGTGCCGCGACCAATTGCGGTTTAACAGCCAGCAGCAACACGGCAGCCTTGGCTATCAACTTCACCGTCGTCGCGCCAGATACTGGCGGCTACATAACGGCCTTCCCAGCGGATGTGACCAAGCCGGGTGCTGCTACGCTTAACTACGAAGCGGGGAGTGTTCGCGGCAACTCAGCCATTGTCAAAATTGCGCAAGGCTCTCCTACCGCCCTGTCCGTGTTCACCACCAGCAAGACGCATTTGGTGGCAGACGTGGTGGGGTATTACGCAAAGCCAATATCTTCAGGCTCACTAGAGTGCGTTGATGTAACCAATAGCGGCATCATCCCTGCAAGCTCCGTTGGAGACGCAACAGTAGCTGCTTGTACGTTAGGGTACACACAAACTGCATTGGCTTGCGACTCTGACAGTGGCTTAATGAGTCTAAGTGGGCAGCGTCCATCCATACGTACCTGCTTCTTCAATAATCAAAGTCCAACAGCAAGCACGGCTACTGCAACCGTCACCTGCTGCAAAATCCCTGGTCGTTGAACGTCTGAACCTTTAATAAGGAGTACCGTATGAGAAAAATACTATCACTGGTGTTGAGTGTAGTTGCCGCATC
>CBDUEA010000102.1:0-6578 GCA_965365965.1 uncultured Polaromonas sp.
GCCCACTTCAGACACATGCTTCAACAACGCTGGCACGTTCAAACCGCTCGCTTTGTAAATCGTGCCACCGTGGTCTTGCACTGCAACCACGGTCGCACCAGCCTCAGTAAACAACCGCCCAGCCACGCCACCCACATTGCCAAAACCTTGCACGGCAATGCGCGCGCCTTTGATTTCTAGCCCAATGTGGTGCGCCGCTTCGACACCCACGGTGAATACGCCGCGCCCCGTCGCGTCTTTGCGACCTAAAGAACCGCCCAAATGTATAGGTTTGCCCGTCACCACGCCGGTAGCAGTTGCACCCTCGTTCATTGAGTAGGTGTCCATCATCCACGCCATGATTTGCTCATTGGTGTTCACGTCCGGTGCAGGAATATCCTTCGTGGGTCCAATAATGATGCCAATCTCGCTGGTATACCGGCGCGTCATGCGTTCTAGTTCACCCATGGACAGTGTTTTCGGGTCTACCCGAATGCCACCCTTCGCACCGCCGTAGGGCACATTCACTGCAGCGTTCTTGATCGACATCCAAGCCGACAGTGCCATCACTTCTGACAGCGTCACATCTTGGTGAAACCGCACACCGCCCTTGCCAGGACCACGTGAGGTATTGTGCTGAACACGGTATCCTTCAAAGTGTTGGATCGTGCCATTGTCCAAATGAATCGGCACGTCCACAATTAAAATGCGCTTTGGTCGCTTCAGCGTATCTGCCCAGCGTCCGAGGTTGCCCAAATAGGGTACCACGCGATCAACTTGCTGTAAATAGTTACCCCACGGGCCTAGATTGTCGGCTTGGAGGTAAGAGGGAAGGGTGGAGGTGGGCGCTTTGCCAGCAGCTGTGCCGGCAGAGGCATGTGTAGTTGGGTGCAACATATAAATCCTTGAAAGTCTTTGAAGTTGAAAAGTTCAAGTCTGTAGCTTAAAACTCTGCGAGCCTCTTGTCTAATTCCAAGATAAGACCTAGTTATGCATAAAACGCATTACGTCTGGTTGGTAAGATCCATGCCATGCTGAACATGATGCCATTCAGTTGTTTTATTCGCTATTAATACTATAGCTAATTAACAAGTAAATAAGACGGATAAATGACGATTATTCTCTAAAATTGAGTCCAATCTGTGGAACGTCTGTACCTCCAGACTCAATCTACGTATACTCAAAATAACCATAGATACCATGGAGGGGTCATTTGCATGGAATCGCTACCGACCCTTGTTTTTCGCTTTGCTGACGCTGAATTTGAACAATTGAGCGGTACCTTGCGTGTGGCAGGTATCGAGCGGCGTTTGCGCCCTCAGACCGCCGCTGTGCTGGTGAAGTTGCTGGAGCACGCAGGTCAGCTCGTCACCCATGACAAAGTGATACAGACGGTGTGGGGTGATACCATCGTTACCGACAACTCTCTGGCACAGTGTATTTCTGAAATTCGCAGCCAGCTCGGACCATCTCGTGACGGTGTGATTCAAACCATTCCCCAACGCGGCTACATCTTTCAGGCACCTGTCATTCAGGAGGTTTTGCGGGTGCAATTACCCGTATTAAACGAAAAAAATGTCGTAAAAGCAGACAAACCCCGATCAAAACACGGCTTGGTTGCGGGCGTTTGCCTAGTTGGAGTCTTGCTGTGCGCGGCGCTGTGGCTGGGCATGCAACTCCTGTCGGCATCTGAACCCGCCCGACTGTCACTCGCCGTGCTGCCTTTCCAAAGTCGTGCAGCCGCATCTGACCAGGCCTGGTTTGCTGAAAATGTGGGCGAAGACATCACCACCAATCTGTCCCGCATCCCGGGCTCGTATGTCATCGCCCGGGTGTCCACTCAGGCGTACCCATCTGCAGGCGCCGATGTACGCAAAATCGGACGTGAACTCGAGGTTCGCTTTGTGGTGGCGGGAAACGTTGACCGTGAGGGCAGTCAAGTCATGATGAACCTTTATCTGGCAGACACGGTCAGCGGGGCAATTTTGTGGACCGAGCGCTTCAATACCACCGTGGCGGATCTGCACATCGCCGAGCGACTGGTCGCCGACCGTGTAGCCAACACCCTGCACGTTCAGTTGGTAGCAGCCGAAGCGCAGCGTCTTGAAAGCCATGCAGCTGCGAACCCTGCGGCAGATGAGCTGGCGCTGGAAGCTTGGGCGGCGTGGAATCGGGGTTCACCCGCTGACGTCGCCCGCGCGAAAGAACTCGCCCAGAAGGCATTGGCGTTGGATGAGCGGTCGGTATTAGCCTGGAAAACCATAGCCAGTTGGCACTTGCGCGCCCGCATCAGCCAGTCGATTCCCACTGAGCAGGCAATAGCTGGCGCCGAAGCTGCCGCAGGCCGTGCCATGGCTATCGACCCCAACCACCCGCTGGTCCATACGGTATACGGTGCCGCCCAGACCCTGCGTGGACGTTATGAGGTAGGCCAACAGGCGCTAGAACATGAAATCGCCACCAACCCCTCGCATCCCGTGGCCTACTATTACCTTGGCTTGTCACATCTGATGCGCGGTCAACCTAAAGAGGCCATCGCTCAATACCAACACGCCCTAGCCATCAGCCCGCGCGACCCGCGCCTGTCGCGGTTTGAGCGCTATCTGTCGCTGGCCTACCTGCATTCTGGTGATTTGGCATCTGCTGTCACGCACGCCAGAGCCGCGACTCAGGTGCAGATGGTCGACCGAACGGCTTGGGCCATGCTGGCCTCGGTGTGTGCATTGGCGGGTGACACGCCCTGTGCACAAAATGCTTCAGCTAAATTGTTGCAGCTTTGGCCCGCTTTCACCATCGCCCAAGGGGAGTCCGAGTGGCCCCCTGCGCGGCCAGAATTTACAGCCAAGCATGCGAGCTACTTGCGTGGCCTGAAGTTGGCAGGGCTGCCAGATTTAGCCTCGCAGCCTTGAGGCTTGAGATCAATTACTTCGCTGCAGAGGTTGGTGGCTCTACAAAGCGAGTAGCCGTCGGTCCAGCGCCGACGATTTGGACCACAACACCGTCTTCCTTGATCTGCGAGAAGTGGTTCACATTGGCCGGCTCGGTATAAAAACTCCCCGCAGGCAATGCTTTGAGCTTGGCTGGGTCAAACTTATCGTCATAACCCACATACCATGTGCCTGAAATGATGGTGTAGGCCCGCGCCTCAGGGTGGGAATGTGCCTGCGAGATGCTGTTGGCCGGGAATTTGACCCGTTCGACATACGGTCCCGGTTGACTGGAGTCGCCCACCAGCGCCGCAATCTCATGCCCGGGTACGCGCCCAGGCCGCCATTTCAGCTCTTCGGTGGTGATTCTGAGCGCCCCTTCTGGCAAGTCGTCAGCATAAACGCCTAAAATGGTCAGACTTAGCGCCAGACCCACGAGCCATTTGACATGTGTGATGTTGGGTTTGCTTGAAGAAATCTCAGCAATTGAAGTTATTGAAGTTATTGAAGTTATTGAAGCATAAGACCGATCTGGTGAGATCTGGCCACCGGTTTGAAGGACGGGTAGTTTGACCATGGCATTCTCCTGTAAAGGTTAAACGTTGCGCAAATTGCAACACCTTTACTTTGGTCAACACAGCCAAATAAGTCTTGAACAAACCCTGAAAAGGTTCTGAAAACACCTGAATTCAGGTAAATATGATCTTATATTCGTCAACTAATGATTTTGACTGGTGTCGTTGACTTAACAAACCTATCCTCAAACTCCCCAATATGTGCTGCGAGCGTGTTGGTTGACTGACCCATGGACACGTTGAGCTCTTTGCCCAGCAGGTCAATCCTAGCCAGCATGGCGGTTCTGGATTCAGCATCCCTATTCGCCTGCTTGACCATTTCTGACTCCAAAGCACTGCGCAGCTCAGTGAAGCGTGAAGCCTCCGCTTTTTCAGCCAAAGCAATATTGGCCTCAAGTTTGCGCGACAAGCGGCGCGTCTCCAGCAGCGACGAGGTCTGTAAGTAAACCACATACAACAAAAATAAAACCGTGATGCAAACCAATAGCCCCAGCATGAGCAAACCCACGGGCATGTAAACGACGGCGAACCCCAGTGACAAATAAATGGGTGCGACAAAAGCCGCCCAGTTGAGCGCGGCAACAGCGCCCGTAAGCGTCAAAATGAGGATCAATAACAAAGTAAATAGTCGCATAGCGTAGTCCTTTCAAGGGTGATGCACGGAGCCAACTTGTCGTAAAGTACCGCCCGTATAGAGCTCAGTCTACAGATTCGTTGTTGGTTTGAATACGTTTTCAGTGCTCATCGAACGCATTGACGACTTTGTCCTACAGCGCCGTCGGGCAGTTGAAATAAGACACGTCATGCGCAGATAGATTTCATACACATGTGCAGCGACGGTTTGGCAAAAGGAGTCATGCTGTTTATCACTGCCAATTTGCTATAAATAAAATAGCAAACAATACAATAAATACGCCGTCTAAAGGCAAATTTATTGCCTAAAAGCAACAAATGAGCTAAAAATTCACCTGCGTGGCTGCGTAAACCTCAATCGTGGGCGGTATGCTGGCCAACTCGCCAATGGCTTTTGAAAAAGCGACAGAGGTGCTTGATTCAAAATGCGCCAGCAAGGCATCTTGGTTGGTCCATTTCTCCACAAAAACCAGCCGGTCAGGGTTTTCGCTGTCGAGATTAACCGAGTGCCAAACGCAGCCATGTTCCGCACGCGAATGCTTGACATGCACCTGACTGAGTGTCAAAGCCTGCGCAAGTTGACCCGATTTGACTGTGACGCTTCCTAAGACCAAAATCATGGGTTTTCTCCTAGTCAAGTTGCCTATTTAAGTTGCCCGCTAGACGTTAATAGGGTCTGGTGGCTGGAGACAATATACACCTCAACTCGGTGGAATGCGCTTGAGCTGCAAGTCTGCTAATGCAGGATAAAGTGGTGCACTCACCAAACGCGCTAAACCACTGGCGATGAGTGCACACGTCATCAGGCTGAGTACCAAACCATGCCCGTCCACCATCTCCATGACAATGACAAAGGCTGTCATAGGCGCTTGCGTGACTGCCGCTAAGAAGGCGGCCATGCCCAGTGCGATGAGTGTTGCCCCCTGTGCATGTCCCGTCAAGAAGGCGATGTCGTTCCCGATGGCACCCCCTATGGCCAAACAAGGTGCAAAGATGCCTCCTGGCGCGCCTGACCAAGTCGTCAGCCAAGTTGCAATGAATTTGAGCACGACATAAACGGGTGAATTATCGCCATGCCCCGCCAGCATTGCTTGCGTATGTTGGTAACCACTGCCAAATGTTGCACCGTGGGTTGCCAAACCAATGATCGCAATGACCAAGCCGCAGCTAGCAGCAAAGTAGACGGGAAAGCGCTGGCGTTGACGGGTGAACCAATCTGTTCCGCTACCGGATAAAGAAGCGACAAGCAGCCGTGAAAACAAACCGCCAGCCAGTCCACAGGTCAGCGCCACCAAGAGACCGGGCCCGAGTAAGCTGATGCCGATTTTTTCTGAAGGAATTACACCAAAGTATGTTGAATTGCCAAAAGCTGAGACGGCCATCAAACCACCAAGAACAATCGCTGCCATGATGAGGCCATTGCTCCTTTGTTCAGGTTTGCGGGTTAGCTCTTCAATGGCAAAAATAATCCCACCCAAAGGTGTATTGAAAGCAGCCGCAATGCCTGCAGCACCGCCAGCCATCAACAAGCCATGGTTGGAAACGACGCCTTGTTTCGGAAGCCATCTGCGTGCACCATGCATGACGCCAGCTGCAATCTGCACGGATGGTCCTTCACGTCCCAATGAAAGCCCTGCGAACAATCCTGCAGTGGTTAAAAATATTTTAGAGAGGGTGAGACGAAAAGATACAAATAAAGACGTCGAAGACTTATCTGTAGATAACGCCGCCATGACTTGAGGAATACCAGAACCCGCCGCGCCAGGTGCAAAACGTCGCGTGAGCCAAACAATTGCCGCCGTGCAAATTGGCGTTAATAATAGCGGAGACCACCACGCGGCTGCATACAATCCATCAAATAACTTCAAAGCATGCTCGCTTAGCATGGTGAAGCCGACGACAGTCAGTCCTGCTAAACAGGCAAAAGCAAGTACGATGCCACGCGTCGCCCACAGTCGCCAGTCATACAACTCGGTTTGCAGCGATGTGAATACGTCAGGGTGGCGATGCATTAAAATATTGTAACTTAATTAAATTTGTACAAATGCATTTCTTAAGAGCGTTGTGCAAAAAGAATCATGCTGTTTGGCGTGAAAAATAATACAGAAATGAAAAAGACTTCGGCTGCGACCGCAAAACTGTCCCAACGTGAGAAGGCTCTTAAAGTCGCTGGTTATGTCGAAGCGACTGACTCGGCAGCGCAGGTTTTACGTCATTTTCGATCGGTTTTCAATGCCATCAAAACACATTTTCATCAGGTTGAAAAGCAGGCCGGCATCGGTGGTGCCCAAGTGTGGGCATTGAGCACCATCACGGCGCAACCCGGTCTAGGGATGAATGATTTGGCTTTGGCGATGGACATCCACCAAACGACGGCCAGCAACTTGGTGAAGCATCTTTTGAAACTTGGACTTGTCAAAGTTGAAAAAAACGGCCCAGACAAGCGTGCTGTTCAACTTTATGT
>CBDUEA010000103.1:0-6539 GCA_965365965.1 uncultured Polaromonas sp.
CAAACCCAACATTGTGTTCGCTGATGATATTGCAGGCAACCCGGTTGCCACGGTCGAAGTGCGTTGCGCACCTGATGGCACTATTTTGGGCAGCAGGTTGATCAAGTCTAGCGGAGACAAAGCCTGGGACACGGCCGTTTTGCGGGCGATCACCAAAACCGAAGTGCTGCCACGCGACATCGATGGCCGCGTGCCATCGTCGTTTGAAATCAACTTCAGGCCAAAAGATTAAAGCCTTTCATACCCTTGGAGACACCCAAGGGTCAAAAAGACAGAAATTGTGCTACGTAGTTACGCCATAATTTGCTATTTAATATATAGCAATTTATTGAAAAAATACGCTGGCTAAAGGCGAATTTACACCGATAATAACCTACTCGTAAACAATCTGCGCTTTTGACGTGCCTGCCTGCGCCATCCAACTCGCCAGCGCCGCATCACTGGGGAAAAACTTGCCCTCCTCACCCAATTGCAATTGGGCACTGACGTCGCCCATGTCGGACGGACGCTTCAAAGACAAACGCACGTTCAAGCCGCGCAAGAACGTGCCCTGCTCACTTTCTTCACGTTTGGGCGGGAATTCGCGCAGTAAGCGGTTCAAATCAGGTGATTTGTCTTGCACATCCACCATCAAATATTTGCCAAAACGACAGCGTGCTGTTGCCAAGTCCCACACTTGCGTGACTTTTAATCGGTTGGCACCGCCTGAAAACCGGTCCTGTTGAATCGTGCCCATGACGATGATGAGCTCATCATCTTTGAACAACTGGCTGTTGGTCTTCATCATGGCATCGTCTACTGTGGCGTCAATCTGCCCCGTCGTATCGTCAAGCTTGAACAGTCCAATTTTGCCTCGTTGACCGTTGATAGCACGGAAATCGCCCACAATGCCGGCTAACAATTGAGGCTCACGCGAGTCGATCAAATCATCAATGGTTCGCTTCACAAACTGCCGCACCTCACGCGATACTTCATCAAACAAATGACCGGAGAAGTAAAAGCCCATCGCCGTTTTCTCGTACGTTAAGCGCTCCTTCACTCCCCAAGGTGTTACGTCGCTCAGTGCGGGTTCTTGCGTACTTGAGCCGTGAGCTTCATCATCGCCGCCCATCATGTCAAACAAACCACCTTGGTTGGCGTTGGCTTCGGCTGCGCTGGCAAAGTCAAAGGCCAAATCGACCGAATCGAGCATGGCCGCGCGGTTTTGCTGCAAAGAGTCAAAAGCGCCGGCTTTGATGAGTGCTTCAACCGTGCGTTTGTTAATTTTGCTGCGCTCAACACGGACGCAAAAGTCAAACAAGCTGGTGAAAGGCCCGCCAGCTTCACGCGCCGCCACAATCGCTTCTACCGCTTGCTGACCTGTGCCTTTGACTGCACCCAGCCCGTATCGGATGACCGTGGCTGAAACCGGCTCAAAACGGTAAACGCCACGGTTGACATCAGGCGGCTCAAAGGTGATGCCGGGTTTGCCCATGATGGGTTTTTGTGCATCTTCAAACAAGATTTTGAGCTTGTCGGTATCGCCCATCTCAATCGTCATGTTGGCGCAGAAGAACTCCGCCGTGTAATGCACCTTGATCCAAGCAGTGTGGTAGGCCAAAAGGGAGTAAGCAGCGGCGTGTGATTTATTGAAACCGTAGCCTGCAAACTTCTCCATCAAGTCGAAAATTTCGTCGGCTTTTTCTTCAGTGATCGCGTTTTTAGAGGCACCATCACGGAAGATTTGGCGGTGCTTGGCCATTTCATCAGCATCTTTTTTACCCATCGCGCGGCGCAGCATGTCTGCGCCTCCGAGCGAGTAGCCGCCCAGAATCTGCGCTGTCTGCATCACCTGCTCTTGGTAAACCATGATGCCGTAAGTTTCAGACAGCATGTCAGCCACCATCGGGTGCGGGTACTCCACCACTTCTCGGCCATGTTTACGTGCCACAAAGCTCGGGATCAAATCCATAGGGCCCGGGCGGTACAAGGCGTTCAGCGCAATCAAGTCTTCCAAACGCGTTGGCTTGGCGTCTTTCAGCATCCCTTGCATGCCGCGACTTTCAAACTGGAACACGGCTTCGGTTTTACCTTCAGTGAACAATTTATACACGCGCGCATCGTCTAGTGGCAGATCTTCATAAGCAAAATGCTCTTGCCCAGGATGGCCTTGGCTGATGAAAACGCGGGCTAATTCTAAAATCGTTAACGTCGCCAAGCCCAAGAAGTCGAACTTCACCAAGCCAATCTCTTCGACATCGTTTTTGTCATATTGACTGACGGCTGATTCACTGCCTGGTTGTTGATAGAGTGGGCAAAAATCGGTCAATTTGCCCGGCGCAATCAACACACCACCCGCATGCATGCCGACGTTGCGGGTCATACCTTCAAGCTTGCGGGCGAGTTCCAGCAAGGTTCTAACGTCTTCTTCCTTGCTTTCACGATCTGCCAAAATAGGCTCGGCCTCGACCGCGTAAACCATTTTGTCGTCTTTTTTGCGGCCTGGCGGCGGCAATTGCAGTGTCACGCTGATGCCCGGCTTGTTAGGAATCAACTTGCTGATGCCATCGCAAAAGGTGTAACTCATGTCGAGCACACGGCCAACGTCACGAATAGCCGCCCGCGCCGCCATGGTGCCGAAGGTGACAATTTGACTCACCGCATCACGGCCATATTTGAGCTTGACGTAGTCAATCACCCGGTCACGGTTGGCTTGACAAAAATCAATATCGAAGTCGGGCATCGACACCCGTTCTGGGTTCAAAAATCGCTCGAACAGCAGGTTGTATTGCAGCGGATCAAGGTCGGTAATTTTCAAGGCATACGCCACCAAAGAGCCTGCGCCAGAACCACGTCCCGGCCCCACAGGGCAACCATTGTTCTTGGCCCAGTTGATGAAGTCACCCACAATCAAAAAGTAACCTGGAAAGCCCATTTTTAAAATGGTCGCTATTTCAAACTCTAAGCGCGCCACATACGTTGGGCGCTGCGCGTCACGCTTTTCAGCATCTGGGTAGAGATGCGCCAGTCGGAGCTCTAACCCTTCAAAACTCGCGTAACGGAAATACTCTTCAGGCGACAACTTTTTGCCATCCACTTCTGGCGTGGGAAATACCGGCAATTGCGGCTTACCCAGTACCAAACTCAAATTGCAACGTTTGGCGATTTCAAGTGAATTCGCTAAGGCAGATGGCAGGTCTGCAAAGAGCGCTTGCATTTGGGCATTGGATTTGAAATATTGCTCGCGTGTGAACTTCCGCACGCGACGCTGGTTGCCCAAAATTTCACCGTCAGAGATGCATACCCGAGCCTCATGCGCGTCGTAGCCATCCTCTTTGGTGAATTGCACAGGGTGTGTGGCCACCACAGGTAATTTCAAGCGCGCCGCCAACTGCACGGCTGCATTGACGTGTTGCTCATCATCCACACGGCCAGCGCGTTGCAATTCAATGTAAAACCGATGCGGGAACAAGGTCGCCAGTTGCAACGCTATAATAGCCGCCCGCTGTGCATCGCCTTGCAACAAAGCTTGACCGACAGGCCCAGCCTGCGCACCGCTGAGGACGATCAAGCCTTGGCTCAGCTCTTCCAACCAGCTGAGCTTGCAAACCGGCAGATTTTTGACGATATTTTGTGTCCAAGCGCGGGTCAGCAATTCAGAAACATTCAGGTAGCCTTGCTTGTTTTGTACCAGCAGCAAAATGCGCGATGTGGCTGTGGGATCTTGCGCCAAACCTTCCAAATAGATCTCAGTGCCTATCAAAGGCTTCACACCATTTTTACGCGCTGCTTTGTAGAACTTGACGGCTCCAAAGAGGTTGTTCAAATCAGTGATAGCCAGCGCAGGTTGTCCGTCAGCTGCAGCTGCAGCCACGGTGTCATCAATGCGGTTGGTGCCGTCTACGACGGAGAATTCAGTGTGCTGGCGAAGGTGTACGAACATAGTCTCTATTGTAGGAAATCAGTCGGACGTTTTGACTTGAGGTTGAAAACAAAAATGCCCCAAAAGGGGCATTTTTTAACTTAACGTCATGTGTTTAACGTCATCCGATTCGCTTAAGGTTTGGCTGCAGCCCCTGTAGCGCCAGTTGTTTTCTCAGTTAACTTCTCTTTAGCACTTGGTTTTTCAACTTTAATTTCTGTATTAAAACGTTGTTTCAATACGTTGTAATACGCTTGATCTTCTGCAGCCACCCATGCCTGCGTATATTGTGCACGCCCTTGTTTCAGCGTCGCCTCATCCGTCGTATCTGGTGCCAGCACTTTGTTGATTTTTGCAACGTAATAAACGCGACCAGCCACTTCAGCACCTACAAAAGTAGGTAGTTTAGAAGCATCGGCTTTCAACACGGCTTCGACGACCTGGGCTGGTAAATTTTGTGCTTGATTGCGCGACACCGTCACGGCAGCGCCCATGCTTGCAGTATCCGGAGCAGCCTTCCAAGCAGCCAGCTTCGCCAAGCCTTCCTTTTTGGCCATTTCTAAACTGAGAGAAGCTGTTAAACGTTCACGCACGCGATCTTTCACCTCAGCCAATGGCAGGGTGCGGGCAGCGGTGTATTGCGTGATGCGACCAGAAACCAATTGTTTTCCTGCCGTTTCAAACGCTTCTGTGTTGCGTTTCTTCTCAATCGCATCAGCGGAGAAAATAGCGCTCAAAAATTTAGGATCAGCCAAAACACCCGTTGCACCAGGAGCAACTGTACGTACCACATTGTTGGCTGTTTTAATGTCCAGTTTCAACTTGTCGGCAACAGGTTTGAGGCTGTCAGATTGTTCATAGGTCGTATTGGTGAAGATTTCGGCAGATTCAGCAAACAACTTCTGCGCTTGTTGCTTCTTCACATCCGCTTCGATTTCTGGCTTCACTTCCTCAAAAGTACGTACTTTTGCAGGTTTGATGTCCGTTAATTTGATGATATGAAAACCAAAATCTGATTCCACCAAACCACTCAAATCACCTTTTTTCATACCAAAAGCGGCATCTTCAAAAGGCTTAACCATCGCACCTTTGGTAAAGAAATCCAAGTCGCCGCCTTTAACCGCTGAGCCTGGGTCTTGTGAATTGGCTTTCGCCACATCTGCAAAGGTGGTCGGTGCTTTGGTCACTGCGTCTAAGAGGCTTTGCGCTTTGGCTTTAGCTTTATCGCGCTCAGCAGCAGGTGCACCTTTTGGTGATGTGATCAAAATATGACTGGCACGTCGCTCTTCTTGTCCTGTAAATCGTGCGGCGTTTTGCTCGTAATAGCTCTTCAAATCAGCATCGCTGACAGTGATACTTTTCTTCAAAGCATCTGCATCCAAAGTCACGTATTCGATATTTGCTTGCTCAGGCGCTTGGAACAAGGCTTGGTTGGCCTTGTAGTAGGTTTCAATGTCTGCATCCGTCAAACTCACTTTGCTGGCAAAGCTTGCGGCATCAAATGTCGCCACTTGCACTTCACGCTTTTGCAAGAAAGCATTGAGTGCGACATCAACCACAGAATTAGGTGTGAAACCTGAAGTATCAAGACCTTTGAACACTTGACGTGCAGAGATTTGTGAACGCACACGTGCTTCAAACATTTCAGGTGTTAAGCCTTGGCTGCCCACCAGCAATTTATAACGCTCTTTGTCCAATTTGCCGTCAGGTGTGCGCAATGAGGCTATGGTCGGATCACCTTGCAATTCAGCAGCGAGCCGTTGGTCGGTCGTTTCCAGTTTGCCATGTTGAACTGCAGCAACAGTCACTTGATCACGTACCAAACGCTCCAGCGTGGCATATTTCAACTCTGGGGAATCAAGCAACTTCACGTCTACTGATGGGTTGCTCGCGCGAATTCGTTCAATTTCATTCTTGTTGGCAGCATCCCACTCGTTTTGTTTGATGCCTTTGCCATCTACTTTGGCAACATCTGCACCCGAATCCAACATGCGGTTGTAGCCATCAACACCGACCAGCGCGAACGATGGCACGATGAGCACGAACAACATAATCTGCATGATTTTTTTATTTTTGTGAATAAAATCGAACATACGTGCTCTTTTACTGTTTAATTGTTGACTGAAAATTGCCGATGTAAAAGCAAAAAGGCGAACAACCTGTTCGCCTTACTATCAAATTACTAGCAAACTACTGGAATTTGCTGATTTATTGAATGACTTGTTGTTTCGTTTAAATGGGTGGTGAGTGATGACGGGCTCGAACCGCCGACCTACGCCGTGTAAAGGCGCCGCTCTACCAACTGAGCTAATCACCCCACTTAAACAACTAAAAAATCAATTCAGGGCTTCTTTCAAAGCTTTGCCGGGACGGAACTTTGGAACCTTGGCAGCTTTGATTTTAATCGCAGCACCAGTGCGTGGATTTCGGCCGACCCGCGCAGCGCGCTTTGTCACTGCAAATGTACCAAAACCTACCAAGGAGACGGAATCGCCCTTTTTGAGTGTTTTCTTGACTGCATCAATCACTGATTCTAACGCACGCGTTGCTGCGGCTTTAGAAATGTCAGATTTTAAAGCAATATGCTCAATGAGTTCAGATTTGTTCACTGTTAATGTCCTCTTCGAATGTTTAAATG
>CBDUEA010000104.1:0-6527 GCA_965365965.1 uncultured Polaromonas sp.
CCTCAACATCCCGTGAGATGCGCTTGCATTTTTCATAGTAAAGTGCACCGACTTCTGTTGGCGTAATGCCGCGCGTCGAACGATGTAATAATCTTGCGGCTAAACGCTCTTCAATGGCCGCTACGGCCTTGGTCGCGGTGGATTGGGCGATGCCCAAATCCTCAGCCGCTTTGCTGAAACTTCCAGTCTCGACGACACGTATAAAAAGATCCAATCCTGCTAAACGATCCATGCTGTCATTGTAGCTGTTTGTAACTATCGGATTATGTTGCGTATCGCGTTTTGGAATAGGTCTTATCACTAATCTGGTCTTTACAATTTAGGCATTAGAGAACATCATCTAAGTCTTACAAATTGGAGATCTACATGGCAAAGATGAAGGCCGCAATGGCTGCAGTACTGGTGATGGAAAAAGAGGGCGTAACGCAAGTTTTTGGTGTGCCCGGTGCGGCAATCAACCCACTTTATGCGCAAATGCGTGAGCGTCAAACGATTGGTCACGTTCTGGCTCGTCACGTTGAGGGCGCTTCACATATGGCTGAGGGTTACACCCGGGCTGTAGCAGGCAATATTGGTGTTTGTATTGGTACATCTGGCCCTGCTGGAACAGACATGATCACTGGCCTGTACTCGGCTCAGGCTGACTCAATCCCAATTTTGTGCATCACTGGTCAAGCGCCTCGTGCCCGTCTCCACAAAGAGGACTTTCAGGCTGTAGATATTGCATCTATTTCTAAGCCAGTCACCAAGTGGTCCACCACCGTGATGGAGCCAGCACAAGTTCCACGCGCTTTCCAGCAGGCTTTCCACTTGATGCGTTCAGGTCGTCCAGGCCCAGTGCTGTTTGATTTGCCATTTGATGTGAAAATGGGTGAGATTGAATTTGACATTGACACTTACGAGCCATTGCCGGTTTATAAGCCAGCTGCGAATCGCAAGCAGATTGAAAAAGCATTGGAAATGTTGCTCGCTGCAGAGCGTCCATTGATTGTTTCCGGTGGTGGCATTATCAACGCCGATGCGTCTGATCTGCTGGTTGAGTTTGCTGAGATTGTTAACGTGCCAGTGATTCCAACTTTGATGGGTTGGGGCACCATTCCTGATGATCACGCCTTGATGGCTGGTATGTGCGGTCTACAAACCAGCCACCGTTATGGCAATGCCACCATGTTGGCCAGTGACTTTGTGTTGGGCATTGGTAACCGTTGGGCTAACCGCCACACAGGCTCACCTGAAGTCTATTGCAAGGGTCGTAAATTTGTCCATATTGACATCGAGCCTACCCAAATTGGCCGTGTCTTCTCGCCTGATTTAGGTATCGTTTCTGATGCCAAAGCCGCCTTAGAACTTTTCGTCACGGTTGCACGCGAGTGGAAGCAATCGGGCAAATTGCGTGACTGGTCTAAATGGGTTGCTGAATGCCAAGCTCGTAAGTCGTCTGTAGACTATCTGCGCAAGACCAATTTCGAAAACGTTCCGATGAAGCCTCAGCGCGTGTACCAATGTATGGTCAACGCATTTGGTAAAGATGTTTGCTACGTGTCTACCATCGGTTTGTCACAGATCGCCGGCGCTCAATTCCTGCACGTGTACAAGCCGCGTCATTGGATCAACTGCGGACAAGCAGGTCCATTGGGCTGGACTATTCCTGCTGCGTTGGGTGTGGTTGCTGCAGACCCATCACGTAAAGTGGTTGCGCTTTCAGGCGACTACGACTTCCAGTTCATGATTGAGGAATTGGCCGTTGGTGCCCAGTTCAAGCTGCCTTACATCCATATGGTTGTCAACAACAGCTACCTGGGTCTGATCCGCCAGTCTCAGCGTGGTTTTACGATGGACTACTGTGTAGGCTTGGGTTTTGACAACATCAACTCTGAGCCAACAGAAGTGACGGCGCAAGGCTACGGCGTAGATCACATGAAAGTGGTTGAAGGTTTAGGTTGTAAAGGCATCCGTGTACACAAGCCAGATGAGCTCGCTCCAGCTATTAAACAGGCTGAAGCATGGATGGCTGAATTCAAAGTGCCAGTGGTTATCGAGGTTATTCTCGAGCGCGTGACCAACATCTCCATGGGTACCGAGATCGACAACATTGGTGAGTTCGAAGAACTCGCCGGTGGCAAGTTAGACGCGCCAACCGCTATTTCAATGCTTGATTGATCGGAGATATAGATGACAAAGTTTGCCGCTAACCTCTCAATGCTCTTCAATGAGGTGCCGTTCCTCGATCGCTTTGAAAGTGCTGCGAAAGCAGGCTTCAAAGCTGTGGAGTTTCTTTTTCCATATGCCTATACCGTTGAAGAGATCCGCCAGCGGCTCGATGCTAACGGCTTGGAGCTGGTGTTGCACAACCTGCCCGCAGGGGATTGGGATGCTGGTGAGCGTGGCATTGCCTGTCATCCAGACCGCGTCAGCGAATTCCGCGAAGGTGTTGGCAAAGCCATTATCTACGCTACTGCGCTGGGTGTCAAACAGGTCAACTGCTTGGCAGGCAAAGCCCCAGCGGGTGTGTCTGCAGCTGTGTTGCGCCAAACCTTTGTAGACAACCTGCGCTTTGCCGCTGCAGAGTTGAAGAAGGCTGGACTGCGTTTGCTGATTGAGCCGATCAATACGTTTGATATTCCAGGCTTTTACCTCAATCTCACGGCGCAGGCCGTTGAGATTTTGGACGAAGTCGGTGCCGATAACGCGTTTGTTCAGTACGACATCTACCATGCCCAGCGCATGGAAGGCGAACTGGCTGCAACAGCTCAAAAGTATTTGTCCCGCATTGGACATGTTCAGTTGGCGGACAACCCGGGCCGTAACGAGCCAGGGACTGGCGAGATTAACTATCCTTTCCTGTTTGCACATCTGGATCGTATCGGTTACACCGGCTGGATTGGTTGTGAGTACAAACCTAAAGCCGAAACTGCAGCAGGTTTGGGTTGGCTCAAGTCGAGCCAGTCCTGATTCAGGTCTATTTTTATAATAAGTTTTAATTAAACAAAATCAAGGAGATTTATCATGGCAAAAATCGGTTTCGTCGGACTCGGCATCATGGGTAGCCCGATGGCAGCACACCTTATCAAGGCCGGTCACGAGGTCTCTCTATTCAGCTTTCCTAGCGTCCCTGCTGACTTGGTCAAGGCTGGCGGCAAGGCCTGTGCAAACGGTAAAGAAGTTGCTCAAAATGCGGACATCATCATCATCATGGTGCCAGATACGCCGCATGTGCAATCCGCTTTGTTTGACGCGAATGGTATTGGTGAAGGCTTGTCCAAGGGCAAGACTGTGGTCGATATGAGCTCAATCTCCCCAATCGCAACCAAAGGTTTCGCGAAAAAGGTCAATGATTTGGGTTGCGACTACTTAGATGCCCCAGTCTCTGGTGGCGAAGTTGGCGCTAAAAATGCCACATTGTCCATCATGGTGGGTGGTCCAGATGCTGCGTTTGAACGTGTCAAGCCATTGTTCGAGTTGATGGGTAAAAACATCACTTTGGTCGGTGGAAATGGTGACGGTCAGACTGCTAAAGTAGCTAACCAGATCATTGTTGCTCTCAACATCGAAGCAGTTGCAGAAGCGCTGTTGTTTGCGGCAAAAGCCGGTGCTGATCCAGCCCGTGTGCGTCAAGCATTGATGGGTGGTTTTGCATCCTCTAAGATTCTTGAAGTGCATGGCGAGCGCATGATCAAGCGCACGTTTGACCCAGGTTTCCGTATCGAACTGCACCAGAAGGATCTTAACTTAGCGCTGTCCAGTGCACGTGAGTTGGGTGTGGCTTTGCCAAACACGGCCATGGCGCAAGAATTGTTCAACTCCTGTGCTGCACACGGTGGCAAGGCTTGGGACCATTCAGCCATGGTGCGTGCATTAGAGAAAATGTCAAACTTCGAAATCGGCCAAAAAGCTGGTTGATTAGAAAAGGCGAGCATCTGTGATGATTCCCAAAGACAACCCAGCCACCGAGCAGGCGCAAGCCTTGCTCAGACGCATGTTTGATGCAGCGGTCGCTTCGGCTCAGCCGGCGCTATGTATTCCACCCCATCTGCCTGAGCCCAAGACTTTGGGTTCTGGTCGACTGATCGTTATCGGTGCTGGTAAAGCATCGGGCGCGATGGCTCGTGCGGTGGAAGACAACTGGCATGGCCCCTTGTCCGGCTTAGTGGTCACCCGTTACGGTTACGCCGTGCCTTGTGAGCGCATTGAGATCGTAGAGGCGGCACATCCCGTGCCCGATGCAGCTGGTTTGGCTGCTGCGCAACGGCTGTTAGAAGTCGTTAAAGGTTTGTCTGAGAATGATTTGGTGCTGTGCCTGATCTCTGGCGGTGGCTCTTCGCTGTTGCCATTGCCTGCGCCTGGATTGACGCTGGACGACAAGCAAGCGCTCAATCGCGCCTTGCTGAAGTCTGGTGCCACCATCAGCGAGATGAACTGCGTACGTCGTCATCTTTCTGCCATCAAAGGCGGGCGATTGGCGGCCGCGTGCTACCCGGCGCGCGTGCTAACTTTACTGATCTCTGATGTGCCAGGCGATGACCCGATCAACATCGCGTCAGGACCAACGGTGGCCGATCCGACCACCTGCGAAGACGCGTTGGCGATCGTACGCCGCTACGGCATCGATCTTCCACCAAACGTTCGTGAGGTGTTGGAAAGTGGTCGTGGCGAGTCCATCAAGCCGGGTGATACTCGTCTTGCACGCAACGAAGTCCGCATGATTGCCACGCCACAAATGGCGCTGGAAGCTGCGGCAATAGTGGCGCGTGAGGCAGGCATCACGCCTTATATTTTGGGCGATGCGCTGGAAGGTGAAGCGCGAGATGTAGGTACCGTCTTGGCCGGTGTCGCTATTCAGGTGGCTGATCGCAACCAACCCGTCGCAACGCCTTGTGTGTTGCTGTCAGGTGGTGAGACAACCGTCACTATTCGTGGCCAAGGACGCGGTGGACGCAACGTTGAGTTCTTGCTATCCCTAGGCATTACCTTGAACGGTCATCCGCAAATTCTTGCGATGGCTGGTGACACGGATGGTGTTGATGGCCAAGAAGAAATTGCGGGCGCACTGCTGTCGCCAGACACCTTGGCGCGTGCTTGGGCTCAGGGGATACGCCCACGTGAAAGCCTTGCCAACAATGATGGGCATGGCTTTTTTGGAGCTTTGGGTGACTCTGTCATCACGGGTCCAACGCTGACCAATGTGAATGACTTCCGGGCAATCCTTATCAACAAATCGTAAGAAGCGCCTAAGTCTGAAATAGAAGCTAAAAAGCTAAAACACCGTCGTCGCCAAACTCAGCTCAGTCATCAGGTCTGAGAAGAGTCGGGTACGGCGGTTTTTTTATGGGTTGATACTTAGGGTAATCAGTAGTTTTAACGCCATAGGAGACTACTAGAATGTGCTGCAGTGCAATAATTACTTGATAACATTCAGTGATTCATTCAATGTTGCTTGGCACATCACCTTACCTTTACATTTATGACCACTAAAAAAGTTGCAACGGCTGCTCTAGGAAAACCCGCTAAAGCGGAGGCATCCCTGTCGGGCAAGCATAAAAAAAGGGTCATTAAAAAGTACCCGAACCGTCGGCTGTATGACACCGATACGTCTAGCTACATCACCATGGCAGAGGTAAAACGCTTGGTCATGAAAAATGAACCCTTCATTGTGTGTGATGCCAAAACCAACGACGATTTGACGCGCAGCATCTTGCTGCAAATCATTTTGGAAGAAGAGGCCGGCGGCGCACCGATGTTTACCGAGGCCGTGCTGGGCAACATCATTCGTTTTTACGGCCACGCCATGCAAGGCTTTGTGGGTTCGTACCTTGAGAAAAACGTGCAAACCTTCACCGATTTGCAAACCACCATGACCGAGCAATCCAAAGATTTGACGCCCGAGGCCTGGGCCCAGTTCATGAAGCTGCAATCGCCCGTGGTGCAGGGCATGATGGGTAATTATTTGGAACAATCCAAAACCGGCTTTACCCAGATGCAAGAGCAAATGCAAAAGCAAACCGAGCAAATGTTGAGCGTTTTTGGTCTAAAACCCAAATGAACCCAAGGCTTAAAGCCCCGAATCTGTCGCTCAGCCGCATTTGACGGCTAAAACTGGGACAATAGGGGGATGAGCGCAGTTATTACATCCCCCCCATCAGTTTCTCCCAACCACATCCCCAAAGTCGGCTTTGTCAGCTTAGGTTGCCCCAAAGCCTTGACCGACTCTGAGCTGATCCTCACGCAACTGAGCGCTGAGGGCTACCAAACCTCCAAAACCTTTGAAGGCGCTGACCTCGTCATCGTCAACACCTGTGGCTTTATTGACGATGCCGTCAAAGAAAGCCTAGACACCATTGGCGAAGCCTTGGCTGCCAATGGCCGCGTCATCGTCACCGGCTGCCTAGGTGCAAAAAAAGAAGACAACGTCGCGGGTTCTGAAGGCAATTTGATCCGCAAAATGCACCCCAGCGTGCTCGCCGTCACCGGCCCACACGCGACCCAAGAAGTCATGGACGCCGTGCATTTGAACCTGCCCAAGCCGCACG
>CBDUEA010000105.1:0-6515 GCA_965365965.1 uncultured Polaromonas sp.
AGCCTGAGAAGCGTCTCGATGGCAGCGCACCCTTGCGCTGCACAGGCGTGCAGGTGTGGACGGGCAAAGAGATGGTGACGGTCGAGTGCACTGGCGAGGTGATTTTGAGCGCAGGAAGCATTGGTTCACCGCAAATTTTGCAGCTCTCGGGCGTGGGCCCTATTGCCTTGTCGCGTCAGCATGGCATTGGTGCGGTGCTGGACTTGCCCGGTGTGGGCGAAAACTTGCAAGACCATTTGCAAATCCGCACCGTGTTCAAGGTCACATCCCCCAACGGCAAAGACATCAGCCTCAACACCCAAGCCAACACGTGGCTGGGTAAGGCGAAAATTGGGCTGGAATTTGCCCTCAAGCAAACGGGCCCCATGAGCATGGCGCCGTCACAGCTGGGGGCTTTCACCCGCAGTTCGCCTGAGCATCAATACCCCAACATCGAGTACCACGTCCAACCTTTGAGTTTAGATGCGTTTGGCGAACCGCTGCACAGCTTCCCTGCTTTTACTGCCAGCGTTTGCAACTTGAATCCGACCTCGCGTGGCCGGGTGCAGATCAAAACCAGCCAGTTTTCAGACGCGCCGGCGATTGCGCCCAACTACCTCAGCACCGCTGAAGACCGGCAAGTCGCCGCCGACTCGCTGCGGCTCACGCGGCGTATTGTGGCGCAAAGTGCCTTAGCCAAGTACCAGCCCGAAGAGTTCAAACCCGGTGTGCAGTACCAAACGGATGATGAGTTGGCGAGACTGGCCGGCGATATAGCAACAACGATCTTTCACCCCGTGGGCACGACCAAAATGGGTCAAGCGCAGGATCCCATGGCGGTGGTCGACTCGCGCTTACGGGTTCACGGCGTTGCCGGTCTGCGCGTGGTGGATGCAGGCGTGATGCCACGCATCACCAGCGGCAACACCAACTCTCCCACCTTGATGTTGGCTGAAAAAGCCGCGCAATGGATCGTCGAAGATGCCGCTAAAGCATGACAGGACATGCAATTTGCCTAGAAAAAAATTGAGTCCATACACGGGAAAGTCCCAATGGTGACAGGATCTGTTTGCGCTTAAAGTTACATCATCGTAAGTAGGCGAGCAGTGAATTGGATTTGCTGCAACATGCCACACCAACGAGGACGCAGGAGACACTTAGAAGCCGGCAGTCATAGCTGGCAACAAGTAAAAAAACAAATCAGGTCGGTATTTGCAACATGAACGGCAATATATCGGCGAGTTTTTATGAAGCATCAGCCTAGCTGGTGCTTTTTTTTGCCTGCTTGAAAAGTATTGCCTGCGACAATCAGGGCATGGAAATTCTAATAATTACGATGGCTTCGCTTTTTGCGGGCTTTGTGGACGCTATAGTGGGCGGCGGCGGGCTGATTTTGGTGCCAGTTCTGTTTTCAACCTTTCCCAATGCTGTGCCGGCCACACTGTTGGGCACCAACAAGGGCGCTTCGGTGTGGGGCTCCATCTTTGCCAGTTGGCAATACAGCCGGCGCGTTGAGGTGCGCTGGCGGGCTTTGCTGCCAGCGCTGGCGGTGGCTTTTGCGGGTTCTTTTTTTGGCGCTTGGTTGGTCACGCTGATTTCCCCAGACTTTTTGCGCAAAGCCTTGCCTTTGATTTTGCTGGCAATTCTGGCTTATACCCTCGCCAAAAAAGAGCTGGGCACCACCCACGCCCCCCGTTTTCAAGGCGTGGCAGAAATATGGGCCACCTGCGCCGTCGGTGTTTTGATTGGTTTTTACGATGGTTTTTTTGGTCCTGGCACGGGCAGTTTTTTGGTGTTTATCTTTGTCCGATGGTTAGGTTACGATTTTTTAAATGCCTCCGCCTCCGCCAAAGTCATCAATGTGGCCACCAATTTGGCCGCCTTGACACTGTTTGCGGCCAAAGGCTATATCTGGTGGCATTTGGCACTCCCGATGGCCGTCGCCAACGTTGTAGGCAGCGTTTTAGGCACACGCATGGCCATGAAGCATGGCGCAGGCTTTGTGCGTGGCATGTTCATTGTGGTGGTGAGTGCGTTGATTCTGAAAACCAGCTACGACGCTTTTATTAAATAAGCATTCATATTGCTATATATAAAATAGCAAACAATTAAACAAATATGCCGGCTATAGCTAAAAAATGGCACATTTAACTAAAAAAAGTGATTTTCAGGGCTGCGCAGGCCTATGCGTCGCTTCGGGTTTGTTGGCTGTCAGTGGTGCAGGTGTGGCGGGCACACCCGAAGGGGCAGAAGGCGACAGAGGCGCCGTTGGCTTGGCTGACGCAGGCTGGGGCGGCGTTGCAGCAGCTTCTACTTCAGATATTTCAGTTCCCGCACGGGCGCTGGCCACCAGCGGCACCTCTGTGGCTACTCGGGGCTTGCCAATAGGTGCACCCGCTTGGCCGCGTTGCAGTGCAGCCATATCCTCTACGCTGGGGTATTGGTTGCGCAACCAGTAGTCAAAAATGCGACGTGTGATGGGCGCTGCGCTGTCCGAGCCGAAGCCCGCATTCTCCACCACCACAGCCAAAGCGATTTGCGGATTTTCTGCCGGCGCAAAGGCAATGTACAAGGCGTGGTCGCGTTGGCTTTCATTCAGGCGGCTAGCGTTGTATTTTTCGTTTTTACCAATCGTCACCGCTTGTGCCGTGCCTGTTTTGCCGCCACTCAGGTAGCTGGCACCGTTGAACGAGCGTACTGACGTGCCCTCTTTGGTCACGCCGACCATCGCATTGCGCACCACAGCCACGTTTTCAGGACTGAAGCCTAGGTTTTCAGGCGGGCTACCGGGCACAGCTTGCTTGGTTCGGCTGACGGCATCTTGCGTCGCAATCACCAGCTTGGGTTTGTATTTCAGGCCGCCATTGGCCAAAATAGCCGTGGCTTGCGCCAGTTGCAGCATGGTGAAGTTGTTGTAGCCTTGCCCGATGCCCAATGAAATGGTCTCGCCGGCGTACCATTTTTTCTGCTCCGGTCGTTTGTAGGCATTGCGCTTCCACTCTTGGCTAGGCAGTACGCCGCGCACTTCGCCGTTGATGTCTATACCGGTGAGTTGACCAAAACCCATGGGCTTCATGAAGTCGTGCATGGCATCCACACCCAGCTCGTTGGCCAGTGAGTAGTAGTAGACGTTGCTCGATTTGACGATGCTGCGGTACATGTCAACTGCACCCAAACCGCCATCGCCGTGGCTGCGGAAGGTGTGGCCGCCAAACGTCCAAGAGCCTGCGTCGTTGATGATGGCGGTGGCCGAGCGTTTGCCGCTTTGCAAAGCTGCCATGGCCATGAAGGGTTTGTAGGTGGAGCCGGGCGGGTACGTGCCGCGCAAAGCACGGTTGAGCAGTGGTTTGTCAACCGACTCGCTGAGCTCTTTCCAGCTCTCCGTATCGATGCCTTCGACAAACAAATTTGGGTCAAACGTGGGTTTGCTGACAAACGCCAGCACCTCTCCCGTTTTGGGATCCAGCGCAACCACCGCACCACGGCGGTCGCCAAACATGTCCTCAATCATTTGCTGCAGCTTGATATCAATGGACAGCGTGATGGTGTCACCCGGCGTGGCGGGGCTGCTTGACAGTTTGCGCACCGCACGGCCACCGGCAGAGGTTTCTAAGTCTTCAACGCCGGTGATGCCATGCAGCTGCTTCTCAAAACTTTGCTCCACACCGAGCTTGCCGATGTAGTCCGTACCACGGTAATTACCATCATCGTCAGCTTCTTCCAGACGTTCTTTGTCCGCTTGGTTGATGCGGCCAATATAGCCAATCACGTGGCTGGCAGTTTCGCCAAAAGGGTAGTTGCGGTACAAGCGGGCTTTGACTTCAACCCCTGGAAAGCGAAATCGTTGGGCCGAGAATACTGCCACTTCCGTGTCTGTTAAACGGGTGCGAATCGGCAAAGACTCTAAGCCTTTTGATTCTTCCATCATTTTTTTGAGACGTTTTTTGTCGCGTGGATGAATCTCGATGATTTTCGAGAGCTCTTCAATCACCGCATCCAAATTGCCCGCCTTGGCAGGCGTGATTTCTAAGGTGTAGGCAGAATAGTTGGTCGCTAAAACCACACCGTTGCGGTCTAAGATCAAGCCACGATTCGGCACGATAGGCACCGCTGTGATGCGGTTGTTCTCAGCTTGTTCGAGCAAGTCATTGTGCCGATAAAGTTGCAAATACATCAGACGCGTGGCCAGCAATGAAAAGCAAAACAAAACCAGCGCGCCAGCCACCGTCACGCGGGTGCGAAAACGCGACAGATCGGCTTGTACATTTCTTAGCTCTGCCATGACACGTCAGTTGTTTGATGTTAGAGCGGGCGATGTGCGTCGCGATCGGGCGTGCGGCGTTGTGGAGCCAGTAACAGAAGACTGACAAAGGGCCACAAAACAGCTTCAAAAACCGGCGCCAAAAAGAGGGCGTACCCGGGAAACCCCCCACCCGCCATTAGCCGTATCAAGAGTTCAATTGTATGCGCCATGACAAACAAAGGCAAGATTTGAAAGGCTTGTGAGACCAGCGAAAACCAGACCAAACGGCGATGAATGGTCAATGCGGCAAAACACAACAAAACATAAGCCAGAGCGTGTTGTCCCAGCATGGCAGATTGGTGCACATCAACCGCTAAACCCAACGCAAAAGCCACGCCCAAACCAATGCGGTTCGGCTGGTGCACACTCCAGTAAACCAAGATCAAAGCCACCAAATCAGGCAGCCAAGCCACACGGCCGAATGGCAGCATTGTCAGCAGCAAAGCCACCAGCAAGCTGCCCCACATGAAAAAAGCATTGACGGGCAACAGCAGCTGTTCGCCGCGAGGCATGATCATTTTTTAGCGCCCGCTTTAAGCCCACCTTTGGCGGGTGGTGCTTCAACAACCAAAGGCGGTGCGATGGCGGAGAGAGGCTTGAGAATCAACACATGTTTGACGCCAGCAACATTGGCCTGTGGTGTGCAATAAATTTTGGCAAAAGCAGAGTCGGCACGGCGCTCGACCTTTTCAATTTTCGCAACCAACAGTCCCGCTGGGTAGACGCCATCCACGCCGCTGGTGGTGAGTTGGTCGCCAGGCAACACGTCTGCATTGCCTGAAATGAAGCGCAATTCCAGCACGTCACCGCGTGAAGACGGGTTGCCATAAGCCACACTGCGCGCGCCAGTGCGGGTGTTGAGGACAGGCGTGGTCTGCTCGCGGTCAATGATCATGGCAACTTCACTGGTCAGCGGGTAGACGCGAATCACCTGACCCAAGACGCCCGACTCGTCCAGCACGGGCGAGCCCAGTGCCACACCTTGTACACTGCCTTTGTCGACAACGACTTTGCGCGAGTAGGGGTCGGCGGCATCGTAAAGTACTTCGGCAGCTTGCGCCGGCGTGGTGAGATGTTCTTTGAGTTGGAGAAGTTGACGAAGTCTCGAATTTTCGATGGTGAGCAACTCAACTTGGCTGGCGCGTTGCGATTGCTGCAAGAGCTTGCTATGGATGGCTTTTTCAGAGTTTTTCAATTCGCTCAGGCTGTCAAAATAACCGATGCCGTCTTGCGCAACCAAGACCGGGATGGAGGCTACGCGTGCAACCGGGCTAAGAACGGTTGCAAAACCCGTGCGAATCAATTTGCCCACTTCAAAACGGCGGTCAGCGACCATCAAAAACAGCGCGAAGGTGCTGAAAAAGATCAATTTTGACAGTGACGACGGCCCTTGTTTGAAGAAGGGTGGGGCTGTCCTGTCAAGTGAACCAAGTGGCATGTGGGGTGCCTGCCGCGTTTGACCTTATTCCCAGGTAAAGATGCTTCCCAATCGATCCATGCGGTCCAGTGCGATACCGCAGCCGCGCACCACGCAGGTCAGTGGGTCTTCCGCCACAAAAACCGGCAAACCGGTTTCTTCAGACAACAAGCGGTTCAAGTCGCGCAACAGTGCGCCGCCGCCGGTCAGCATCATGCCGCGCTCGGCAATGTCTGCACCCAATTCAGGAGGCGTTTGTTCCAAAGCATTTTTAACGGCGGAAACAATGCTGTTCAAGGGGTCGGTCAGCGCTTCCAATACTTCGTTGCTTGAAATGGTGAAGCTGCGTGGCACGCCTTCAGCCAAATTACGGCCTCTGACTTCCATTTCACGTACTTCGCTGCCTGGAAAGGCTGAACCAATGTTTTTCTTGATGATTTCAGCGGTAGGTTCGCCAATCAACATGCCGTAATTGCGGCGAATGTAGTTGATGATAGATTCGTCAAACTTGTCACCGCCAACGCGTACACTGCCTTTGTAGACCATGCCGCCTAGGGAGATCACACCGACTTCGGTGGTGCCGCCGCCAATGTCCACCACCATCGAGCCGCTGGCTTCAGAGACGGGCAAACCAGCGCCAATCGCAGCCGCCATCGGCTCTTCAATCAAATACACGGTGGACGCGCCGGCTGCTTCGGCCGCGTCTTTGATCGCGCGACGCTCCACTTGCGTTGAGCCGCAAGGCACACAAATGATGATGCGCGGGCTGGGCGTAAAAAAGCTGCGTGGGTGCACCATTTTGATGAACTGCTTGAT
>CBDUEA010000106.1:0-6505 GCA_965365965.1 uncultured Polaromonas sp.
CAAAGACAAGCTGCGCACTTTGTGGGTGGATATGTTGGGATTAGACGTGACGGGCAACTTTGTCTCTGAGCGTGAAAACGTCGATGAAGACATTTGCGCTATCGGCAGCGGACCCTTTAAAGTCGAGGTTGATTTGATGCAGCCCATTGACCCAGAGAAGAAACCAGCCGTTCACACCACACCACTTAACCATGTCGGGCTTTGGATTGACGATTTGCCAGAAGCAGTGACTTGGTTAACGGCACAAGGGGTGCGCTTTGCACCCGGTGGTATTCGTAAAGGTGCAGCAGGATTTGATATTTGTTTCTTGCATCCCAAGGGCAATGACGAGTTTCCAATTTCAGGCGAGGGCGTCTTGATTGAGTTGGTACAAGCGCCGCCCGAGGTGGTGAGTGCTTTTAGTCGCTTAGCTGCTTCAGTTTAGCGACCTCGGTTTAGTGATGGTTACTAAAGTCTTTTTAAGCGAGCCTTAGCCAAGGCCGCTTCGATAACGCTGCGTTTTTTGTCTAAAACGGCCGCATCTGTGTGTTGCGAGTGAGCCGGTAAGTCGGCTAGCTTTTCTAACGCTTTTTTCTCTAGTTTTTCATTATTTTTGCGTTTTAGCGCTTGCACATTCACGACATGAAAAGCGTAACGCTCTTTAGCAGTATTGGCTTGTTGTTGTGACCAGGCGGCCCAACCCGTTCGTTGTTCGCTTGCATTTTCTAGCAATATGCAGTCAACAGGGCAAACGGGTAAGCATAGCTCACAGCCGGTACACAGCGGCTCGATGACTGTGTGCATCCGCTTATTACTGCCCACAATGGCATCTACAGGACAGGCATTTATACACAAGGTGCAACCGATGCACCAGTTTTCGTCAATATAAACAACTGAACGTGTCGACTCTACCCCATTGCCAGGATTGAGTGTCTGAACGACGTGCCCGGTGATACGGCTTAGCCGTTCAATGCCTTCAGCGCCACCCGGTGGGCACTGGTTGATGCCGGCATCGCCAGCAACAATGGCTTCAGCGTAAGTTTGGCAATCAGGATAACCACAACGCGTGCATTGGGTCTGGGGCAGTGCGGTATAAATTTGGCGAACCAAATTTTCCGCACCTTCGTCGACTGCCATCCTGCCCAGAATCCTCGCTGAATCTTCTCTAATGCCTGCTCGATAGCAAGTCTGTTTTATTTCTTGACTACAGGCTTGCTAGCAACCCAAGTCGTTACTGGCTTTGCGATAGAAGACTTCGCGACAGTAGGAATAATTGCAGGCTTGACCACAGGCTTTGCAGCAGTTTTTGCGACCTGTTTAGCTGCTGGCTTCGCAGCAGACTTGGCTATTGGTTTTGGTGCAGCCTGTTTCACCACAGGTGCTTTGGCTATTTCTTTGACCACTGCTACAGGCTTCACAGCTACATTGACAACTGGTTTGGCGGCTGTTTGAGTTACAGGCGCAGGATCAGCTTGAAAAGATAGTTCGGCTTGTGGCGCAACGGCTGCTTGCGTTGACTTGGCTGGTTTCAGTGCCTTGGCTGGTTTCGGTGCAACATGGTGCTCCAAAATGAATTTCTTCACTTCTGGGTACACCATATCGCGCCAGCGACGGCCGCTGAAAATGCCGTAGTGACCCGCACCTTTGGCTTCGTAATGTTCACGCGCGTTCGCCGCAATGCTACTGCACAATTTATGAGCTGCTTCGGTTTGGCCAGAGCCTGAAATGTCGTCCAACTCGCCCTCAACCGTCAACAAAGCGGTGGTTTTGATGTCTTGTGGACGCACGCGCTCTAAATTACCTTCAACGCTCTTGATGTCCCAAGTGCCGTTAACCAACTTAAAGTCTTGGAAAACGGTGGCAATGGTCTCTAAGTAGTAATTCGCATCCATGTCCAGCACGGCGTTGTACTCATCGTAGAACTTGCGGTGGGATTCGGCACTGGAGTTGTCGCCTTTGATCAAATCATTGAAGTAATCCAAATGACTGTTACCATGATTTTGTGGATTCATGGCCACAAAGCCAGTGTGTTGTAAAAAGCCAGGATACACACGACGTCCAGTGCCCGGGAACCCTGATGGCACACGGTATATGACGTTGTTCTCAAACCAGCTATGTGGTTTGTTCATGGCCAAATTGTTAACCGCTGTTGGACACAAGCGCGCATCAATTGGGCCACCCATCATGGTCATAGACAAAGGCGTCGTCTCACCGCGTGAGGCCATTAGCGATACCGCAGCCAAAACAGGCACGGTGGGCTGACACACGCTCATGACATGGCAATTGCCATATTTTGCTTGGACATGACGGATGAATTCTTGAACGTAATTAACGTAATCATCCAAGTGAAATTCACCCTCTGACAAAGGCACTGTGCGCGCATTCTTCCAGTCGGTGATGTAGACTTTATGGTCTCTGAGCATTGTGGCGACGGTGTCGCGCAACAGCGTTGCGTAATGGCCTGACAATGGGGCAACGATCAACACGGCCGGTTGATCTTTCAACAGACCCAAGGTTGGGATGTCGTCGGTAAAGCGTTTGAAACGGATTAAATCGCAGAATGGTTTGCTGATCTCAGTACGCTCGTTGATAGCTAGGGCGGTACCGTTGACGTTAACGGTGGTGATGCCAAATTCAGGTTTAACGTAATCTTTGCCAAGTCGATACATCAAGTCGTATCCAGCGGACATGCGCTGTACCAGTGGGTTCTGGCTGAAAGGCGTTTTGCTGTTGCCTAAAACTTTGGAAGTGGCCTTGGCGAAATCGACAAAGGGCTCCATCATAGAGCGTTGTTTTTCGTAGATTTGATAAAGCATGTGGTGTTAAAGTTTAAGTTATGTTGCAGTGCAATATATCGCAAATATCGTTACAAAAGTGGAGTATTTACCCCAAAAATTCAAATATATTTGACATAGTACTCAAAATGTCACATTTTTGTATACCGACAGGATCAGCATTTAGCATGATTCTTTAGATCTTGCCTGTCGCGATTGCTACACTTTCCATAAATATTTTTATGCTTAAAACACTTCAAAATTCTCCCCGCATGCCGGTCTTGTTTCTAGGCCATGGTAGCCCCATGAACGCCATCGAAGACAATGCTTACCGCCGCAGCTGGCAAAGCTTGGGGCTAGAGTTTGGTAGCCACAGCGGTGCTACATACCCCACACCGCAATTGATTTTGTGCATATCAGCGCACTGGCTTACAAACGGCTGGTGGCTCACGGGCATGGCTCAACCTAAAACCATCCACGATTTTGGCAACTTTCCGCAAGCATTGTTTGCACAGCAGTATCTTGCACCTGGTGCGCCTGAAGTGGCGCAGGAGCTGAACCGACAGCTAGTATCTCCGATTCCTAAGGGCTTTGTATCTGTCGACATGCAGCACTGGGGACTCGACCACGGCACTTGGTCAGTGCTGAAGCCCATGTTTCCTGATGCTGATATTCCTGTGATGCAGTTGAGCATGGACTACAGCCGCGCACCCGTCGAGCATTACGCGCTAGGCCAACAGCTCAAAATGTTGCGCCACCAAGGTGTACTCATCGTTGGCAGTGGCAACATCGTTCATAACCTGCGCATGGCACGGCCAGAAGCGAGTTACGACTGGGCGCTTGAATTTGATGCGGTGATAGCTGAATACATAGCAGATGGCAATCTTGCCGAATTGGCCAATTTTCTAAAATTAGGCTCACTCGCCCTGCAAGCACACCCGACCCATGACCATTACCTGCCTTTGCTGTACGCTGCGGGCGCTGCAGAAGGAACAGACAACTTGCGTACCTTCAACGACAGTTTTCAGCTGGGCTCAATTTCGATGCGCTCGTTGGTTTGGGGATGATGCTTGATTTTTACAGATTGCTTTTGATTGTTACATATTTAATAGCAAACTATTGAATAAATACGCCGGCTATAGCTATATTTTTATCCTTTTTACGTATTTTCATTCTGTATGACAACATCGACAACCGATTTGAATGCCGCTGCCGCTTATCCACTTAACCTTCCACGCCGTGCGTTCAGTCTGCGCCTGCTCACCTTGCTGGGTGCGACAAGTTTTGGCACCTTTGCTGCGGCAAAAACAGCATCCAAGGCGAACCCTGATGTGCTGCTGGCCTTCAACGCACCGCCTAACATCGACCCTGCTGGCTACTTGGTTAGCGAAAAACTGGACGGCGTACGCGCTCTGTGGGACGGTCAGGTGCTGCGCTTTCGCAGTGGTCGTGCCATCACTGCGCCGGCGTGGTTCATTGCCAAACTACCTAAAACCGCGCTGGATGGTGAGCTGTGGATCGCGCGTGGCACGTTTGACACGCTCTCTGGCATCGTCCGCAAAACCCAGCCAGTGGACGCTGAGTGGCAGCAGGTCAAGTACATGGTGTTTGAGCTACCCGCCTATGAAAATTTAGCGACGCGTCCGTTTGAGCAGCGCAGCGACCAGTTGATAACCGTTGTCCAGACCGCCGCTTGGTCACAATTGCAAGCGATAGAGCAATTTAAAGTCGCCAATCGTGCAACCCTGCTGGCCAAGCTGGACGATATTGTGCAAGAAGGTGGTGAAGGACTGATGATGCACTTAGCCAGCGCACCCGTCGCGGTGGGGCGCAGCAAAGTGCTGCTCAAGCTCAAACCGGTGCAAGATGCCGAAGCCACCGTGGTGGGATACATTGCGGGCAAAGGCAAATATGCGGGGCATACGGGCGCCTTGGAGGTTAAAAGCGCCAGCGGCCAGCGTTTCAAACTCGGTTCTGGATTGAGTGACGAACAGCGCCGTCAACCCCCCGCGATTGGGAGCATTGTGACTTACACCTACCGAGACCTAACACCCAACGGCATGCCGCGTTTTGCTACTTTTTTAAGGGTTTATGAAAATCTGTAGCTGGCATTCGTCAGATAGAAAGCGTTTGACTGTTGGCGAGAGTTAAGGCGGAAATGTAGTTTTAAAACACGCTTGTTAGACAATCAAACCGCTGAAAGCGCCGTACGTTTGTAGAGTGCAGCCACGGTATCTGTCAGCGTGACGATGCCCAATACTTTGAGTTTGCTGTCCACAATCGGGATGTGGTGCAGATTTTTCTCAACGATCGAATGCACAAGCTCAGCAACAGGGGTGTCGGTCGTGGCGCTGTGCACTTTATGCGACATGATTTGACCCACAACCTCCGCTTTGTCCGAGCTTTCACCCGGTGTGCGCCGCAGCAAGCCCTGCAAGCGAATGGCTAGCCCGGCTGCAGAGGTTTCATCCATTTGCCGCAAGTAGTCAGCAACGCTCAAGATGCCAATCAAACGATCAAAATTATCAACAACAGGTATCCCGCTAATTTTGTGTTTGCGTAAAAGCTGCCATCCTTCTTCCAATGGCGTGTCAAAGTGAATTGTTACCACGTCGGTGGACATGATGTCTTCACATGTCAGCCCGATATGACGGTCAAAGGCGTGGTCCACAGCCAAGTTGTACAGCTCCACCAATTCATCCTCTTGCACGTCAACAAAGGTATCTAGCGTTTTGATGGCACTGGTTAAGTCTGAGTGGTTCAGGCTGTTTCGTCTTAAAGGGGAGGCGTCACGCGTGTTGTGCTCGTTTTTAGTGACGACCTTTGCGCTGTATGGATAGCGTCGTCGTAGTAAAAAATTGTTGATCAAAAACGTAGCCAAGAGTATGGCGCCTACGTTCAGTGCAACCATATAGACGGTTTGCTCAATATGCGGCAAGGGGTGCGCGCCGTTGGTACCCAGCATCACCGCAACAGCACCTGCAGGCGGATGGATGCAATTGAGTTTGGACATGAGCCAAATACTGGCTGCGACGGCGAGTGCCGCTGACACCAGCGGCATAGGAACGACTTGCGCAATCATCAGGCTGATCAGCGTTGCAATCGTGTACCCACCAATCACAGACCAAGGTTGCGCCAGCGGGCTGTGTGAAATTGCAAAAAGAATCACTGCACTGGCACCGATGGGCGCGATGAGCCAATGTGCATCGACCCAGAAAAAATGCACCATCCATCCGCACATGCCGATGCCTAACAAAGCACCAAAGGCAGACACCGAGCGTTCGTGGGGAGACAGCAAGGTCACACTGTCCAAAAAAATGGCTTTGAACTTGTTTTGGATCGTTTCAAACATATGTGAATTTGCGGTACCAGTCATCTTGTTTTACAAAGCAAATGTAAAGAACAAGACGCTTGACCTGATTGATGCATTTCAATTATTCAAAGCACTTACTGCATGCTGGCGGAGTACATTTTGCAGCTTGGTAACGTTTGAATATTTCTCAGTGTGAATTTTTAACTACTTTTTTATAGCTAAAAAATTAATAAATACGACGGCTAAATAGCTATTTAACCTGTAGAACTATATTTTAAGAGATTTTATAGAGATTGTTGGTAGCGATCCAGCATTTGCGCTTGCGTTTCGAACACAACATCTGGGCTCATTTTGTCGCCGACTTGGTCACGCAGCATCTCACCCATACTTGGTAATTGGTTGCGGTCAATATGTTTATCTGGATTCCACAGATCTGAGC
>CBDUEA010000107.1:0-6461 GCA_965365965.1 uncultured Polaromonas sp.
CAAACTGCACGCTGGACAAGGCCGCCCACTGCCCTTTGACGACAACGTGGAAAACGCCGGCCAAAGCCAGCAAAACGCCAGCCATTTGACGCTTGCTGAACGACTCGCGCAACCAAATCACGGAGCCTAGCGTAATCAGTACGGGAGACGCGGCATAAATCAAAGAAATGTTCATCGCGGTGGTTGAACGCGCGCCTTGATAGACCCACGCGCCGCAAATCAGCATCCCGCAGCCACCCAAAATGAGGTATTCCCACCCAACGCGGAGAATATCCGCGCGCTTGGTCCACAGCTCTTTGCGTGCCAAGATGGTTAAAACGATGCCGGCTATCGCCCAACGGCCTAAGGCCAAAAGGTGTGGCCCTATGACGTCAGGCGCTTTGCGGGCCACGATGTAGTTGATGGCCCACAGTGCGGGCACCATCCACACCAAAATCATCGCCCATTTTTCTTTGTTGGCTTGTGCACTAAGCAAAGTAGTACTGGCAAGTGCGGATTCAGACATGCGTGGTTTCAGAAGTGTGCGAGATAGCGTTTGCGGAGGAGTTTTCGTGGGCCAAAGCCATCACCGCGCTGGGCGCCGAGTCGCGCAGCTTGTGGTCACTCCAGACTTGCCGCCAACGCCGGCTCCCCGCCAAACCGTGACGCAAGCCGAGCATGTGCCGCGCAATAGTCGCCCAGTGCGTGCCGTGGGCTACCTGCTCGCGCTCCATGTAGGTCACCATTTGGGCTTCTATCGACTCTCGGGTGTCTACGTTAGCCTCAGCACCAAAAAACGTCTCTTCCCACGACGCCATCATCCAAGGGTTATGGTAGGCCTCGCGTCCCACCATCACGCCATCCAAGACAGCTAATTGCTCTGCGACTTGCACATTCGTTGTCAAACCGCCATTGATGACGATGTTCAAATGCGGGAAATCAGCTTTGAGCTGATGCACGATTTCATAACGCAGCGGCGGAATATCGCGGTTTTCTTTGGGCGACAAACCTTTAAGCCAAGCGTTGCGCGCATGGACAATGAAGGTTTTGCAGCCCACATCAGCCACGGTGCCGACAAAATCTCGAACAAACGCATAACTCTCTGGCGTGTCTTCGGTTTTGTTGATTCCAATGCGGTGTTTGACGGTGATGGGCGTTTTCTCCACGTCGTGTACCGCATCCAGCATGGCTTTGACGCAATCGGCCACCAAGTTGGGTTCAGCCATCAAACACGCGCCAAAAGCGCCTTTTTGCACCCGCTCGCTCGGGCAGCCGCAGTTGATGTTGACCTCGTCATAGCCCCATTCTTCAGCCACACGGGCGGCGATGGCCAGCTTGTCTGGCTCACTGCCGCCAAGTTGTAGCGCTAGGGGATGTTCTTCCACGTTGTAGCGTAAATGGCGCGGTACGTCGCCATGCACAATCGCTCCGGCGTTGATCATCTCGGTGTAAAGCAGCGTGTTTTTGGACAGCAAGCGGTGAAAGTAGCGGCAATGCCGGTCGGTCCAATCCATCATGGGGGCAACGCTGAGTCGCCACGGGTTGTGCTTCATATGAAAAGCTAACTCACCCTTATTTCAACTGCACCGAGCCGCTCACCGTCACCACAACGGTGCTTTTGCCCGCTTCTACCGGTACTGCCGAATCGGCCATTTGGAGGCTTGATTTCATGGCCATGACTTGCGGTCGCGGCATGAAGCCTTGGTCAGCAGCGTTGACAGACACTTCTCGCAAGCTGTAACTGGCAAAGCCAAAGCCCTTGGCAATGTCTGCCGCCTTGGCTTTAAAGCGATCAATCGCGATGCTTTGGGCTACGCCTTCGGATTTGGTGCGCTGCTCACGGCTGAGGCTAAAAGCCACGTTGGCAATCGTGAGCGTTTGGATCTTGCCAGCAGCGGCGCTGATGCGGGCAAAGTCTTTGCCTTCTAAAACCAGCTCAGTAGAACCTTGCCAGCCATTGATTTTGCCGTCTTTGCCATAGCGCGGGTACAGGCTGAAGTTGCCTGTACGAACGTCCAGCTGATCCGCCAGTGCAGTTTTCTTGGCTTCCGTCAAAGCCGTGTCCAATGCTGTTTTGAGCTGGGTCTGCACGGTGGACGCATCAACGGCCTCGCGCGTGGTGTTAAGGCTGATGGAGAGCGAGTCTTGCTGTACTTCCATCGAGCCATTGGCAGAGAGCTGTACTACATTGAAGGGCTGAATAGGGCTCATATTTTGTGCAAAAATGCTTGTAGTCGCCGAAAATGCTAACGACAATGCTATGTATTTTAATATTTTTTTCATGGTAAAGAAATGCAATGAACGGCTTAAGTTCTAGCATTGTACGAAGCCTAGGGGAAATATTAGGAAAAGCAACGCATTGCGCGATGCGGTAAGCGAATTATGGCTGTTGCATGAGCTGCTGGCGCAACTCGCGAAGCTCTTCTTGGGTCAGTCGTTTTACATTGAGTTTAGGTTCAGAGACCACCACATCTGCAAGAATGCCGCCGTTTTTGGACAGCTCGGCTTGGGGGATGGGTGTAATAGCTGCCAGAGCGCCCGTAAATGGCAAATTATTTTTTTGTACTTTGTCGTCCGCCCTGAGCGGCAAATCATCTTTGCGCGAAAACTTGGTTGATTGTCGTGCAGCCATGTTGGGTTCTTGCGCCAAGCTGAACTGTGGCATCACGGTTGCCAAAATCATGCTCAGCCCCATGCCCACACTGACACCTGATGCGTCAACGGCCAAGCGTCCGACCCGATAAGGGACATGACGCAGGCTATTTAGGAGCAAAGAAGGGTGAACTAGATTGAGTTTCATGGGTCTATAACCTTAACTTTAATTGATCAGTGCACGTTAAATCACCCCGAAAAGCGTAAATGTTGTGAACTTATTGGCAAGTTATGTAAGGAAATGTCATACCTATGCGTATTTATCGATGTCTCGTCTTTTCATGTTACAAATTACAGATTTGAATTTGTAACATTGGCCCAAGCTTGATGTAAGCTTCTGGTTAACTCTTTCTCAAATGGTGGAATTTATGACTCAAACCCCTGCTCGCTCTAACAGAATTTTGGTGGTTGACGATGACACACGCATCCGCGATTTGCTGCGTCGTTACCTGACGCAAGAAGGCTTCGATGTCATTTTGGCGGAAGACGGTAAGGCCTTGGACCGCTACTTGCAGCGCGAAACCGTTGATTTGATCGTCCTTGACCTGATGATGCCAGGTGAAGATGGTCTGTCCATCTGCCGCCGTTTGCGCGCTGCCAACAACGCCATTCCCATCATCATGCTGACTGCCAAAGGTGAAGACGTGGACCGCATTGTCGGTTTAGAAGTCGGCGCAGATGACTACTTGAGCAAACCTTTCAACCCGCGCGAATTGTTGGCTCGTGTGCACGCCGTGCTGCGCCGCCGCCCTGCCCCTGAGGCGCCGGGTGCGCCGTCGGCAGACGACAGTCCCGTCAAATTTGGCGATTTTGTATTTGACATGGCTGCCCGTAGTCTCACTAAAAATGGGGAAGACTTGCCGCTGACGACCGGTGAGTTCGCCATGCTGAAGACCTTGGTTCGTCATCCACGCCAACCCATGTCACGCGATAAATTGGCGCAATTGGCCCGAGGCCGCGAGTTTGAAGCTTTTGACCGCAGCTTGGACGTGCAAATTTCTCGTCTACGCAAGCTGATCGAAGTTGACCCTGCTAAGCCGCGTCATATCCAAACCGTATGGGGCGTGGGCTATGTTTTTGTGCCAGATACCGAACACGCAACGCAATAAGCCAGCAAGACCATCACCGTCGACGGGCTTCAAGCTTGTTGTGCAGCGTAATAAACCCATGATGCGAGAACACGCTTGAACAGGCTTTTACAGATCAGTCTATTTTGGCGCACCTTTGTGCTCTTGGTTCTGCTGTTGCTGACCTCGTCGGTGGCGTGGTTGCTGACGTTCCGATCTCTAGAGACTGAATCGCGGGCCTTGCAATCAGCGCGTCAGATCAGCTCTGCCGTCAATTTAACGCGAACCTCCTTAGTCCATGCAGACGCGATTTACCGCACAGCATTGATCAAAAATATCTCGGATCAAGAAGGCTTGCACATCCGCCCGCGTGAAACCACTGACAAAGTCACGCCCTACGAGCAAGATCAACACCATATTCAGCTGCAGCAAGAGCTGCAAAAGCGACTTGGTGCATCAACGGTTATTTCTAGCAAAGTCAACGGTGAAATGGGCTTATGGGTCAGTTTTGCCATTCAGGGCGACGAGTATTGGTTGCATTCTGAAGTGGATCGTTTTGAGCCTGTGAGCAGCCAAGCGTGGTTGTATTGGGTGGCTGTTGCCATTGGTTTATCCTTGGTGGGCGCGGCGGTGATAGCAGGTTTGATCAACCGCCCCTTGAAGCAGCTGTCACTAGCGGCCAACAGTGTTCGCATGGGGAACTTTGCAGGTTCGCGCTTGGATGAAGCGGTGGTTACTACCGAGGTGAGGAATGTGTTTCGTGGTTTCAACCAAATGACGGAGCAGTTGTCAAAAATAGAGGCTGACCGTGCCGTCATGCTGGCGGGTATTTCACACGATTTACGTACCCCGCTGGCTAGATTGCGCTTAGAAACCGAGTTGAGCGTCAACGATGAGGCTGCGCGTAATGAAATGTCGACCGATATTGATCAAATCAACGGCATCATTGGTAAATTTTTAGATTACGCGCGGCCCAACAATGTGATCGAGCTCAAGCCCGTTTTGCTGGCGGAAATTGTGGATCAAGCCGCCCAAGCCGCCTTAGCCAGCGCCAAAGAAGTGCAGGACTTGGTCATCGAGCAGCATATTTCTCCAAACTTGAAAGTCATGGCTGACCCAGTAGAACTTTTACGGGTGATTTCCAACTTGCTTGAAAATGCAAGACGCTATGGCAAATCAGCCATGACTTTGCATGAGTTTGCAGCCTTTTCCTCACCACAAGCCGTCACCCATGATCCGAGTTGGGCAGAGACACAGTTTTTTGAAGAAGGCGTTGAAGTGGCTCGCGTCGAAATCAATGCGCTCGTTCAAGGGGAATGGGTGGTGCTCTCGGTTCGAGACCATGGCACGGGCGTTCCTCCCAATGTTTTGAACCAGCTAAAAACACCTTTTTTCCGAGCCAACAATGCCCGCAGCGATGTGACCGGTTCAGGCTTGGGTTTAGCCATTGTCGAAAAAACCGTACAAGGCATGCAAGGCAAGATGAAACTGTCAAACGTGGAGGCGCACACTGAGCCGCATGCCAAAAACGTCTATGGTGCCTTAACGCCTTACAGTGGCTTTTTGGTGCAGATCAGCCTCAAGCTACCGCCGATGCAACAGCTCGTTGCCTCCAACAACAAATCAACGCTGAAAGCGCCTACACCGCCACCGCGCTTGCAAAGCAGTTAACTAAACAGTTTGAGCTAGTATGAGCACAACAGCCCGTGCTTCCATGCTTTTACCTTCGCCTACTGGACCCATTTTCTCAGCTGTTTTTGCTTTAACGTTCACGTTACCGATCGGCATGTTCAACGCCGCCGCAATCCGCGCCCGCATCGCGTCAATATGAGGCGCCAACTTGGGTGCTTGCGCGATGATGGTGCTGTCTAGGTTGATGATTTTGTAACCCTTATCAGCCAACAACACACCTGTACGCTGCAGCAAAAGCCAAGAATCAGCATCCTTAAAATCGGCACTGGTGTCGGGGAAATGCCGGCCAATATCGCCCAAGGCGGCAGCGCCCAAAAGTGCATCGGTGATCGCGTGGAGCAGTACATCTGCGTCTGAGTGCCCCAGCAAGCCAAGCGTGTGCGGAATCTCGACACCCCCCAACATCAATTTACGCCCTGCCACCAAGGCATGCACGTCCCAACCCTCACCAATTCGAATATTCATAAACTTGTTTGTGTAATGTATTTTGTCAATGATTTTAGGCGCATGTTCTTTCTTATGTGCCACTTACTAAGCTAGACTTCAGGCATCATCTATTTTGGAGTCACGTTTTGACGCACGCCCGCAACTTTTCTCGTCGTTTCAGCCTTATTGCCGTCGCGGCCAGCCTCTTGGCATCGCCGCTCACCAGCATGGCACAAACCAGCACCGTTTGGCCCAATAAAACCATCAAACTCATTGTCGGCTTTCCTGCAGGCTCATCGCCTGATTTAACCGCGCGCACCTTGGCGGAGCCGCTCGCCAAAGCATTGGGGCAAGCGGTTATTGTTGAAAACAAAGTGGGTGCGGGTGGCAACATTGCTGCAGATTTTGTAGCAAAATCAACCGACGACCACACCATTGGTCTCTTTATCAACGGCAATATGACGATTGCCAAAATTCTCAACTCCAAACTTGGGTATGACCCCTTGAAGGACCTTGCACCCATCAGTTTGATTGGTTTTTCGCCTTTGGTGTTAGTCGCGCCGGTGAATGCAACCGGAGCGAACGCAGCAGAATTCTTTTTAGCCGGCCGCAAAGCAGGCGACACGTGGAGCTATGGATCGCCCG
>CBDUEA010000108.1:0-6457 GCA_965365965.1 uncultured Polaromonas sp.
TGAGCAAAGCCAAATCGCAAACTTGTTGTGCCAGCACATTGCCCCCCCCTTCAGCGCGCGCCAAAGCCAATAACTGATTCACCGTATGCGTCGCACGAATACTCGAGCGACCAATTTGCTGCAATGACAGCTTTAAGTCCTCCGTACTGGTGTTCTGACGCAACGCCAAATCTGCTTGCATCCGCAGTCCTGCCAAAGGCGTCTTTAGCTGGTGCGCTGCATCCGCCAAGAACCTTTTTTGTGTCGCCATGGAATCTTTAAGTCGCGTCAACAAACCGTTCACCGAGGACACCAGGGGCACCACCTCTTGTGGTACGGAGGTCTCATCCAAGGGACTCAAGTCATCTGACTTGCGTGCACGAATACGCGCTTCCAACTGGTTCAAAGGACGAGTACCCCGCACCAAGGCCAACCACACCAAGAGCACCGCCAAAGGTAAAATCACGAACTGTGGCAGCATCACACCTTTGATAATTTCTGTCGCCAATACAGAGCGTTTTTCACGGGTTTCTGCGACCTGCACCAATGCATCGCGGGTGCCGGGGATGTCAGATTGGATCCAAATGGCGGCCACACGAACTGGTAAACCATGAATTTCTTCATCGCGCAGCTTGACCTCCCACGCAGAGGTTTTGAGACTGTCTGGCGGCTCGGGGACGTCTTTTTCACCACTCAGAAGTTCGCCTCGCAAACCGATGACTTGGTAATAGATTTGGTCGGAATCATCCGCTCTGAGCAACTCGCGCGCCGGTTGAGGCAAGTTGAATTGTGCTTGCCCATTTTTAACGACGACCAATTGCGCCAAGGCTTGGACGTTGTACTCCAAGGCCCGATCAAACGGTTTGTCGGCGATATTTTGCGCCACTAACCAAGTTAAAGCCAAGCTTGCGGGCCACAGCAACAGCAGTGGCGTCAGCATCCAATCCAAGATTTCGCCAAACAACGAGCGTTGTTCACGTTTAAAAATACTCGTGACAGGTAATTTTTTTTTAAAAGCTGACATGGTTTACCAGCACAGGCAAGCGAGCACTCACAATAAAGGCATCAAAGGGTGGGCGCAATTTTTTCTAAGCAATAGCCCAAACCTCGTACCGTCGCGATGCGAATCGGACCTTTTTCGATTTTTTTCCGTAAGCGGTGGATGTAAACCTCAATCGCGTTGTTGCTGACTTCTTCGCCCCATTCGCACAAACGCTCCACCAACTGGTCTTTGCTGACCAAACGCCCCGTACGCTGCAGCAATACCTCTAGCAAGCCCAGCTCACGAGCGGACAGCTCAACCATCTTGCCGTCAATGGTGGCAACGCGACCCGCCTGGTCATATTCCAACGGACCATGTTTGATGGTACTGGCCGCGCCACCCATACCACGGCGCGTCAAAGCTCGCACACGCGCCTCCAGCTCTTGCAGGCTAAAGGGCTTGGCCATGTAATCATCGGCACCGAGATCCAAGCCCTTCACACGTTCTTCTACGCTGTCGGCAGCTGTCAAAATTAGCACCGCCAGCTTTGAACCGCGCGCTCGCAATCGCTTGAGTACTTCCAAGCCATGCATTTTGGGCAAGCCGAGGTCAAGAATGAGCAAATCAAACTCGGTATTGGTCATCAAGGCCGCATCTGCTTGCGAGCCATCAGGCACATGATCCACCGCTGCGCCGGAGCTGCGCAGGGTGCGCAGCAGGCCATCAGCAAGAACTTGGTCGTCTTCGGCAATGAGAATTCGCATGTGTGTCTCCAGCTAATAATTTTCTTGATTTTAGGGGCTATCTCAACTTAAAAGTCAGCGCTCAACATATTGCACAATACAGCGGTGCTGAATGTCTTAGAAATCACTTTTCCTTTTTTCGCGCTTGTGCTGTGTGGCTACGTGGCTACACGTCGAGGATACTTGCATTTGACAGCCATTCCAGGCATGAACAGCTTTGTGCTCTTCTTTGCCCTGCCTTGCTTGTTGTTTAGGTTTGGCGCGTCTACTCCGATTGCACAATTGCTGGATGCCAGTGTCTTTGGCGTCTATCTCTTTTGCGCTTTGGTGATGGTTGGCTTTACCATTGCCATAACCAAAAACAAGCGCATCGGCTGGAACGATGCCTCATTGGGTGCTTTGGTTGCCGCCTTCCCAAACACGGGCTTCATGGGTGTGCCACTACTGGTCGCTTTGCTAGGCGCACGTGCGGCAGGCCCGGCGATTGTGACGATTGTGGTGGATATGGTGATCACCAGTTCTTTGTGTATTGCCTTGTCTCGCTTGGATGGTGCTGATGAACATGGCTTTAGCAAAGCGGCCAAAAACGCGCTCATAAGCGTCTTTGCCAACCCCATGCCTTGGTCAATTTTGTTAGGCGCGTTGGCCTCTGCGGTAGATTTGCAATTGCCCAAACCACTCGCGGTTACTGTAGGGCTGTTGGCCGATGCGGCTTCGCCTGTTGCTTTGTTCACGATTGGCGCTGTATTAGCCCGCTCGCATATGAACGAGCACGACCATCAACTGCTGCGTGAATATTTGCCTGTGGCACTCCTGAAACTTTTTTTGCATCCAGTTCTCATGTTGCTCATCGGTTTAGCCGCCAAACAACTCGGTGCGCCATTGGACAACTTTGCGCTCACGGTGCTCGTTTTAGTTTCTGCTTTGCCCAGCGCCAGCAACGTATCCTTGTTGGCTGAACGCTTTGGTGCCAACAACGGACGCATCGCTCGGATTATTTTGGTCTCTACCGCGCTGGCTTTCTTTACCTTCTCTGGTGCCGTGGCTCTTTTGAGACCTTGATGCGCTAAATGGCCAGTGGGTCGACGTCCACGGCCCAACGAATCATGCCTTTTTGCTTGGTTGATTGCAGCACCGCCTGCCACTGGCTTAAAAACTGTTGCAAAGCTTTGCGCGAGTGTGATTCAACCAGCATCTGGGCACGCTCAACATTGGCAATCCGCTGCATGGTCATGGGCACAGGGGGGTACAGCGTGATGTGCTCAAAGCCTTCCACAGAATCTGCCAAATCCACTGCAGCTGCGCTGGCCGCCTTTAAATAAGCTTGCGCCGCCTCTTGCGTGCGCGCTTCGGCGCGAACCAAGGCGCTGTAACCAAAGGGCGCCATGGTCGCCACCTCACGTTCTCTCAGCTGCTCTTGGGCAAAGCCAGGGTAATCATGTTTTTTAAGTGCCAAGTACAGTGGGTGCTGCGGATGGTGGGTTTGAATCCACATTTCACTGCGCGCACCTTGCTCCGCATCTCGACCCGCACGGCCAGCCGCTTGCATCAAAAGACTAAACAAACGCTCGGGCGCTCTGAAATCGCTTGAAAATAGCGCGCCGTCTGGATTCACTGCCGCTACCAAGGTGATATTGCGAAAGTCGTGCCCTTTGGCAATCATTTGGGTTCCGACCAAGACATCCACTTCACCGGCATGCACCTGTGCCAATTGTTGCTGCAAAGCACCTTTGAGTTTGGTGCTGTCTGCGTCGATACGCGCAATGCGGACAGGAGAACCGTCAGGCCGCATTACGCCTGCCAGTAAATCAGCCAAATGTTCTTCCAGCTGCTCGGTGCCACGGCCAATCGTGCTGATATCTAGGTTGCCGCAAGCTGGGCAGGCACGCGGTACGCGCTGTGTAAAACCACAGTGGTGGCAACGCAGTGTGCGGTCGATTTTGTGAAAAACGCGGTAGGCGCTGCAATGCGGGCATTCGCTTTTCCAGCCACAATCGCCACAATGCAGTACAGGCGCATAGCCACGGCGGTTCAAGAACACCATGGCTTGCTCGCCGCGCGCAATACGTTCAGCAATCGCCGCCAGTAACGGTGGCGACAGCACGGTTTTTTTGGGTTGGTGCTCCATGTTGACGGTAATCACTTGAGGCAGTACGCCACCGCCAATGCGGTCGGCCATCGTCAACCGCTGGTAGCGTCCACCTCGCTCAAAAGGACGGCTGTGGTACCAACTCTCCAACGATGGCGTGGCAGAGCCCAAAATCACCTTGGCTTGGTCAATTTTTCCTCGGTAAACCGCCAAATCTCGGGCTGAATAACGGGCACCCTCTTGGCTTTTGTAGCTCGGGTCGTGCTCTTCATCCACAACGATAAGTTTTAAGTTTGGCATGGATGCAAACACCGCCATGCGCGTGCCCAGCACAATACGCGCCATGCCCATGTGTGCGGCCAGCCAGCTTTTCAAGCGCTGCGGGTTGGTCATGCCGCTGTGCATGGAAACCACTGCTTCTTCACCGTAGAGTGGTGCAAAACGCTCGCGTACGCGGGACTCTAGCTGCGGTGTGAGGTTGATTTCAGGCACCATCATCAGCACTTGCGCAGACGCATCCCTTTGTAGCACGGTCAGTGCGGCTTGCAAGTACACCTCGGTTTTTCCGCTCCCTGTAGCCCCGAACAGCAAAAATGGGCCGTTTTTAGAGGCTATTTCGGCTATAGCCGGCGTTTGATATTCACTTAACGCTATATTATTTATAGCATTTGACGAGCTTTCATTTTTTGTTTCACCGTCTGAAATTGATGTGCGCTTGAGGCGACGCCCAACTTGCACAGCGCTCAAAGTTCGCAGCTGAGGCGGTAAGGCTGCTAACGCCACCTCACCCAGGGAGCGCTGGTAGTAGCTGGCGGTGAAATGAATGAGCTGTCGCCATGTCTGCGATAACGGTGCGATGCCCAGCTCGGCAATGACGAATTTGATGTTAATGGGCTTACCGCTTGGCTGCAACAATTCAGGGGGCATCTCTGGCAATAAAGCCCAGACCACGCCCAGCATTTCACGCGCACCCAAGGGCACCCGAACCAAGGTGCCAGGCGGCAAAGCTTGTTCACTGCGGTAGGTCAACGGTCCCGCAACGTTGCTGTGCGCAGGCGTTTGAATGAGGACAGAGAGCCAATATGTCATGCGGTCATTCAGAGTAAATGTATATGGGGTGAATCATTCGTATGAGCAAAGAATTGCTTATAAAGTTTGCCAGTAAAGCAGTCTAGGTTAGAGTACAGCCAATGACTGACCATTTAGTGGGTCAATTCAAACAAACCGAGACATCATTGATAAAGGTTGCCACCCATGGTGAAAAAAGCACCACGCCGAACAGCTGAGCGCATTTTAGAGGTCACGCTGGACTTGTTTAACCGTTTCGGCGAGCCAAATGTTTCAACCACTTTGATTTCGGCGGAGTTGCGCATCAGTCCGGGCAACTTGTACTACCACTACCCTGCCAAAGATGAACTGATCAACGCACTGTTTGACCGCTTTGAACGCTCTTTGAGTGAACTGCTCAACGCCAGTGATGGTGTTCGCAATGTTGAAGACGCTTGGTTTTTCATGCACACACTGTTTGAGCTGATTTGGGAATACCGCTTTTTGTACCGCGACCTGAATGACTTGCTCAGCAAAAACCGTCGCTTAGAAACCCATTTCCAGTGGATATTGAAAAATAAAACGCATTCAGTCAAAGCCCTGCTTGACGGCATGAGCCGCAGTGGTGCAATTACGATTGATTCACGCGAAGTCGATGCGACTGCCACCAGCATGGTGGTGGTTCTGACTTATTGGTTGAGCTTTGAGTATGTACGCGACCCGCGCCATGCTTTGGAGCCAGAACACGCGCAAGCAGCGCTTTTGCGCGGAGCGCACCATGTGCTCAATTTGCTGGTACCTTACCTAGAAGCCCAACAACGCAGCCATTTGTTGAATCTGGTTGCGACCTACAGCACCAACCTCGTTTTAAAAGTTAAAGACAACACCGATAGCAAATCGTAGTTCGCAAATGATGACTTTATCCTCGTACAGACTAGGGGAAACTATAGGCACTGTGCACTGCAGCTCGAAGTAAAATTTCGACACTTTCATGCAAAATATTCATAACAAAGTCATCCAAGGAGACAAACGTGGCCAAATGGACCCCCTTTCCCCACGCGGGTGACTATGCCTTCGATGCTGGGCGTGTGAAAAAAAACTGGTCCCGCTTACACAAAGGTGACGCCGAACCCCTGCCCAAAGACCCTAAAGTGCTGGAAGCATGGGCCTTGTTTCATGCTGGTGAATTCCAAAAAGCGGCTGAATTGGGGTTGAAATTAGGAGGCGCAGGTATCACGGTAGCCAACAAAGCGACCTGTATTTACGCCAACTACCTTGAAGCCAAAGAGAGCGCAAAGCTTGCTTTGTTCATGGAAGTTGCTGAGCGCGCTGAAAAGCAAACCAAAGAAGACCCTGCCAATGCCAGTGCTTATTATTGGCAAGCGTATGCTTTAGGCCGATACAGCCAAGGCATCAGCGTGGCAAAAGCCTTGGCACAGGGTTTGGGTGGCAAAGTGAAGGATGCGCTTGAAAAAACCATCAAATTACAACCCAAGCATGCTGACGCACACATTGCATTGGGCGCTTTTCATGCCGAAGTGATTGATAAAGTGGGATCCCTTATTGGTAGCATGACTTATGGCGTCAAAAAAGATACGAGTTTTAAGTTGTTCCTTG
>CBDUEA010000109.1:0-6422 GCA_965365965.1 uncultured Polaromonas sp.
GGTCAAACCCACCAAACGGTGTGCTGCGGGTGCTCATTCGGCCACCAGCGTTGTGGCTTTTCTCAAAAACAGTGACTTGGTGACCGGCTTGAACCAGGGTACGCGCGCAGGCGATGCCCGCGATGCCTGCGCCGATGACAGCGAAGTGTTTTTGAATGCTTGGGGGGGAGGAAGCCGAAGAGGAGGAGAGACTAAGTGATTTGCGCGAAGCAGATCGAGAAGCTGAACGAGAAGGAGGAGGGGATGAGGATGAGGATGAGGCAGTTGGGGCAGTCTTGTCTAAGCTTCGTTTGCGTTTCATGACGTGTTCTCCAAAAGTTGTGCGTGAGCCTACAGTATGCCCCTAGCCGGACCGTGTTTAACGATTAAATGCAAATTCAGGCTTGGGACTTCTACCAATAGGCTTGGCAAACCTAGAGCGCATGATTTATGGTCATGCAAACGAGCTCCTTGCCTTGTACGTCAAAAAACGTTAAATGACGTTAATCAGCGCTTATGGCAACAAATTGTTCATAAAACCCAGGTCTTTGGGGTAAGAGATGCCACTCGGGGCGGTGACGCCAAAGTTATTCAAATTTGGCAAAATACCTGCCAGTTCAATGGCCTCCACGCCAAACCATGTGGCCAAGGTCGCCGCATATTGGTCTACCGACGTGGTCGGCAGCAATCGTCCTTGTCCAACATGCCACTGGTCTTCTGCGGCAGCGGTGCTGCCAACACTAACTGGGGGTGCATAGCCATAGAATGCAGCACCCTTGACAGCACCGCCAACCATGATGTGATGGCTCCCCCAGCCATGGTCAGCGCCATCGCCATTAGACGCCAAGGTACGGCCAAAGTCTGACGCGGTAAACGATGTCACGTTTTGGTCTACGCCCAGATTGGCGGTGGTTTGATAAAACGCAGTCATCGCCTCACTCACTGCTTTTAAATTGGCGTTTTGCCCAGCTATCAAACCATCATGCAAGTCAAAACCGCCTGCAGATACAAAGAAAACTTGCCGTTTGGGGCCTAGACTACTGCGCGCTGCAATCAATCGGGCTACCATTTTGAGTTGAGAGGCAAGGTTGTTGTTGCTGGGAAGTGCTGCAAAGGGCGCAAACTTGGTTCCCGTGCCCAAGGCATCACCTGAGCCAATGCCGGTAGTGATGGCGCCTTCTGCCCCGATTGCACGGGCAGTGACGCGGTTGTACTCGTTTTCTAGCGTGTTGTTGCGTGATTGCTGAATCAATTGAGCAATGGTGGTTTTGACGTTGGCTGAGCCGTACACATTGTTGTTCACGCTATTGATCTTGACCGCGCCCCCCGTACTCACTTGGTAGGCCAGTGCAGAGTTCCCACCTAAAAAAACGGAATTTCCTGTGATGGAAATGCAGGTAAAAAGAGAGTTGGTATTGGAAGACAAAGCTAAATCGCCAATCTTGCCACCCCATCCAACCGTGGAGCCTTCTGGCTGAGACGATTGCCATAAACTTTGCTGATCGTTGTGAGAAAACAGCTTGGGCGGAAGTGGGTACATAGTACGGTTTGAACCGCTGTATTGTGTTTTGGTTAACGGAACAACCAAGGGGCCAACGTTGAGCTGCACGGCGGCTTTTCCACTGTTGAACAAACCTGCAAGCCCCGTCATAGCGGGGTGAAATGCATATTGACGGCCGTTAGGAAGTTCAGAGCCTGGCGTGGGGATGAGCAATGTGTTTGTCAAAGCTGCCTTAGCCAAGGCTATACCGCCTGCTGTTTGGCCCGCACCGCCACCTCGAATGGTGCTGTACAAGTTATAGCTGGGATCGTCATATGTCACCACGGTGTTGCCGTAGTCAGAACCGCCATATAAAAACACACAAACTAATGCTTTGTAGCTGCCAGCAGGTGCCGCAAAGGCTGCGGCTTCACCCATTGCCGCCAGATTAAGTGCGGTAGGCAAAGCAACACCCGTGAATGCAAGTTGCGCAGAACGTTGTAAGAAAGCGCGACGACTTTGAGAGTCGGGTTGTTTGATGTGCATGATGTTGTCTTAATTGCGGCTAGAGGTGTTCAGGGTCACAAAATTATTTTTGAATCAAATATTCGGGTGAGGCCATGATCATCAGCACACCTGCTGCAATGCGGTCAAGTTTTTGAGCAGCGGTTGCATTTGTAGCAGGCACAGGCATGCTGCTCAGAGCAGTTACCATCAGCGCTTGATTTGCTGTGGAAATTTGTCCTGCGCATAGGATCAAATTTAATCTTGCAAGTAATGCAGCTGGATTACTCACTAGCGATAATTCGGTTGTATAGCTGGGCACCATGTCAAGCTTGTAGGCTGCGTAGGTCGCAAATGCACTTTCAGGGTCATACGTGTAGAACCCAGTACGGATGGCATTTTGCATAAAGTTAAGGTAGCCGCCTACGGTCGTTTCGTTGACTAATTGAAACTCTGGAGCTAGTGCTCCCGTAGCTGCAAGTGCAGTGCCTGGTGGTACAAAGCCAGGACGAAAAAAATTGAATACTGAGGGCGAGCGCAAAGGACTTTGTCCTAATTGCGTGGCCGCATTGCTTGTATCTCCCAGTTTCCACGAGCCAAATGTAGACTTCAAACCAAAACTACGCCCCCATTGAACTAAGCGCAGCATGGGTTCACGCAGCTTGCCAAAACCGGGGTCGCGCATGTCTTTGTTCAAGCGCCCCTCTTGGTTGCGAATGGCCAATGGATCGCCCGTGGGTGCAGGGTCTGTTGATAAGGTGAATGTACGGCGAGCTTCGTCGTCCAAAAAAAGAGCTGTCCAAACAGCCTTTAAGTCACCACGCACTCCTGCACCATTGTTGTTGAAAGCTGCAGCAACACGTGCGACATAAGCGGGGCTAGGGTTGCTTGTCACAAACCTTTGAATCATTTGTTTGCCAAAGAACGGTCCCACATTGGGATGGTTGAATAAAGTATCTAAGGCAATTTTGAGCGCTGGCTCACCCGCCGTACCTGCAGGAATTGTTGTTCCTAAAAAAGTAGCCGCTAAGCTTGAATGCAGCGCGGCTTTCAACGACATGGGACGAGTCGTGTAGATGACGCTGGATGCTTTGTAGTTTGCTAATGAGTCATTCGAGTTATATATATTCGTTGGTGTACCGCCTGTGGTGTCAAAATCGTAACCTGTAAAAGCGCGGGCGATGTTGCTGACATCGCTTTGTGTGTAAGTTTCTATTTTTTTCCCGTTGCCATCTATTTTTTCTGTGCCATCCAAATTGAGCATGTACAAGCCGATCGTGAACAGTTGCATTACTTCACGGGCGTAGTTTTCATCAGGGGCACGTCCTGTAGCTGCATTTTCTTTTTGATTACCTTTTGTATTGAGGTAGTAACCCATGGCTGGGTTCAGCGTGATGGCTTCTAAAAGTTGCCTGAAGTTACCGAAGGCGTTAGCCACCAGAGTGTCCCAATACTGGGCGTAAGCGTAACAACGCCAATCAATCTCTGCCGATTGCATAGACGACACGAAAAACTCAGATAAACCAAGCGCAATTCGCTTGCGCATGCCATCAGTTGATGTGAACAGCTGATTCCAAATCATGAAATCAGCAGGGTATATAGCGTAGACAAGGTTTTTTTTGTCTTGTGCTGCGTAACCGCGCATACTGAGCCAAGCATTTCCTGTTTGCCCTATTGGCTTAGCAAACTGTTGTTGCAAGTAGCTAGCAAAAGTGGTGCTCGTCAAAGCGCTTATTTCCGAGTCTGATGCATCGAGTTGACTTTGTAATAAAAAGCGCACGGCATCATTGGCACTGTTTGCCTTGGGAAAATTATTAAAACCGGCAGCAGAATACGTATTGGCATTGTTGACTGCGCTTATGGGTTTGTAGCCATCAACACTATCAGCTTGACTGGAAAAATCTGCGCCAATCGTTGTTCTATTTTCAGCATTTGTCAGATTGGTAGCATTCGTGGCATTGGCTGAGTGTTGTGATAGCGTTGGGCTGTTATCGTTGGCACCGCCGCAAGCTGCTAAAAGTGCTGCACCTAGAACGGAAAGAGCTGCAGGAGAAAAGTCAAAGGGTTTGTCTAAATCGACCGTGTCTTCTAACAATACCTCTAAGCTTTGAGTTTCCGAATTTGATGCGGTAGAAGTTGCAGACAACATTTTTGTAAAGACAGCATTTTGAATTCCTACAATTTTAGGAGTGAATGAGTCAGCAAAGTGTTGTTACTTAGCATGCAAAACGATATCTTTACAGTTGCTTACCTGCCTTGATTACCAAAGTATTAATGTTGATGCAACAACGCCGCTCGAGTCGCGCTGCTTTCTAGCTGAGTCAACCACCACTGCAGTGCGCGGCCTTGTTCTGGGGTATTGCTAGTGCGCCATGCGTAGCCAACTCGCACGACGCGCTCAGGTCTAACTACTTTTTTGAGGACCAAGCGACCGCTCTCTATGTAGGGTCTGGCCATACTTTCAGGCAAAAAACCACCACCTAAACCCCGTAAGTGAGCGTCCAATTTTGCATCCATAGAGGCCACAGTAAACACGTCTTGCCCACCAAGTAAACCAAACGTTAGGCCGGCGCCTCTTTGCACTGAGTCGGCCACCGCAATTGCACGGTGTAGCAGCAAAGTAGCATCGTTCAATGGCTCAGGCGCATTGGCTAATGGATGGTGTGGCGCAACGGCATAGACAAAACTTTGTGGCCCCAGTGGTTTGCTCAAAATGCCAATATTAGGGCTAAATTCTGCAGCTACGCCTAAGGCCAAGTCCGCCTGACCTGATGTTAATGCAGCCAAGGTGCCAGAAAGCGCCTCATCTCGAATCTTGACGCGTGTGGGTGGCGATAAGGCGAAAAATGCTTCACATAATTCCATCACGGTCGCGTGCGAGATGATGCTGTCGACAGCGATGGTCAGCTGTGGCTCCCAGCCTGTGGCGACCCGTTTGACGCGGTGAGCAATGGCGTCAATGTCTTGTAGCAAACGTGCGCCTTCACGCAGCAACTCGTTGCCTGCAGGTGTTAGACGCGCATTGCGTGAACTGCGGTCAAACAGCAGCACGTCTAAAGCATCTTCAATTTGTCGAACGCGGTAAGTCAACGCACTGGGAACCAGATTGCGTTGTCGTGCTGCCGCTGCAAAACTACCACTTTGGGCAATGTGTTGCAGCATTTCCAGCGCATCGGGGGTTAAAACATCGCGTGGATTTTGCATTTATAGTCTGATTTCATTCAAATAAGTTGAATGATGCCATCAAAAACATTGCACCGCAAGGCAGTCAATGAAACCTACATTAACTAGGAGGCATGAAATTAATCATGCTTTGAACATTTGGAGATAGCACATGATCACCTTAAGAAAATCACAAGAACGCGGCTACGCAGACCATGGCTGGCTGAAGAGCTACCACTCGTTCTCATTTGCTGGCTACTACGATCCGGAGCACATGGGTTTTGCCAACCTGCGCGTGATCAACGAAGACTGGATTGCTGCGGGCAAAGGGTTTGGCACACACAGTCATCGGAATATGGAAATTGTGACTTACGTGTTGAGCGGCTCTTTGGCACACAAAGACAGCATGGGCAATATCGAATCCATCCCACCCGGCGATGTGCAGCGCATGAGCGCCGGTACCGGTGTGCAGCACAGCGAGTTTAACCATGCTCCTAACGACACCACACATTTATTGCAAATCTGGATTGAACCCAATGTGCAAGAAATTCTACCCAGTTATGAGCAGAAAACCTTTGCCGCTGCGAGCAAACAAGGCAAATTGAAACTAATCGCCTCGCCAACAGGTGAAGATGGCTCTGTGACAATTCATGCAAACGCATCACTCTACGCAGGTTTACTTGGTGTAGGCGATACAGCCAGTTTGAGTTTAGCTGCAGGCCATAAAAGCTACGTGCATTTGGTACGAGGTACGCTAAAGGTGAACGGTCAGCACTTAAACGCAGGTGATGCCGCTAAGTTAACGTCTGAAAGCAGTGTGGTCTTAACTGATGCAGTCGATGCTGAGGTTTTGGTATTTGATTTGGTATGACAAGCCTTTAGAGGCAGTCATTGGTGGGGTAATTTTTTTAGTTGAATGAATAGGAATTTATATGTCGAACACGGTCGTTGTTTATCACTCAGGTTATGGTCATACGCAGCGCGTTGCTCAGTTTGTGGCTGAGGGTGCTGACGCTCAACTCATCGCGATTGACGCTGACGGTCATTTGACCGACGCGCAATGGGCAGATGTGGATGCAGCCGATGCCATCATCATGGGCTCACCTACTTATATGGGGATGGTTTCATGGCAATTTAAGAAGTTTGCAGACGCCACCTCCAAGCGCTGGTTCAGCAGCGCTTGGAAAGATAAGGTTGCAGGTGGTTTTACAATTTCTTCCAACCCAAGCGGCGACAAATTGTCTTCTATTCAGTATTTCATCACTTTAGCCATGCAACAAGGCATGATTTGGGTGGG
>CBDUEA010000110.1:0-6367 GCA_965365965.1 uncultured Polaromonas sp.
GACTTCCATGTGGATGCACCCCCTTACTCAGGTGACGTGCACCTTAAGCTGCAGCTAGCCAGTTATGTCACCACCTCCGTTGGCTTGGCCGTGCGCAGAGGGAAGTAATTTTTACTATTTTTAACCCATTTAGGTTGCTAATTTGCCAATTAATTAATAGCAAACTAATGAATAAATACGCCGACTAGAGCTATTTTTTATATCAAATAGGGTGATTTTTATCTATCGCTATTGCGATACTGCGTAGATCTAAGTCACTCAAGCCAGTTTTTGCTAGCTGAGCAACCGCTTTCACCAAATACGCTCTGCATTGCAAATGATCAGGATACTTTGGCGTCTTGTTTGCATGGGTTTGTGGGTTGGCGACATAACTGGCTTGCATCGCGTTGATGGCGAGAATACCTGAGATGTCCCATGTAAACTTTTTAACCTGCTCGGTCGCATAAGATTTGAGAGCATCAAGCATTGCTTGATTGCATAAAACGGCTTGAATTTTTTCACTCATGATTAAAGCTGAGTTGGGGTCAAAAAGAGCATCTGGGTTACCTATAACCTCTGGAATACTGCTGACATTTGAGCCTATGACGGCTGCACCACAAGACATAGCCTCTAATGCAGGCAGGCCGAAACCTTCATGCAAAGATGGAAACACATACAAAGTACATAGGTTATACAGATTCAACATGTCAGTATCTGATATGCGTCCAGTAATAATAACCTGCGAATCATCTAGCCCACGGCTACTGATATGCTCAACAAATTGAACCCTATGAAAATCAGGCAACCCACCTGCTAATACCAATTGATATTGGTCACGGATCTCTTGAGGTAACAATGCAAACGCATCAATAAGTTTGCGTTGGTTTTTTCTATCGTCAGAACCACCGCTGTACATAAGGAACGGTTTATCGATACCTAGTTTTTGCTGAAGTTTTACTCTTTCATCTTCAGAAACTGATACTTTTTTAAATTGAGCGTCTGCTGCGCCAGATACATTAACGACTTGATATTCATTTTTTGGAAGATATTGAATAGCTTCACTTCGGGCAGAATTGGATATGGCTAACAGCAGTTCAGCTTTGCGCAAATGTTCAATTTTTTCTAAATATGTTTTTTCAAAGTGCGGATGACCCGCCAGATACAAGTCATACAAAATCAATGGAATAACATCGTAAAAAATAACAGCAACAGGTATATCCCAGGGTGTATTGCCAATACTGTGCACAGCATTATCGCCAAAACCTTCAACCAAGCTTGCTATCAGAATCATGTCTGGCTGAAGACTAGCGAAATAGGTCTCACGCATGATCTCGGCGATGGCTCTGCGCGTATTATTTTCTGTGGGAATACTGTCTACGGGTCCAACCACAGACCAAATTTTAAAATTATCTTCAGGGATATAAGGTGCCAATAAGGCTTTGAGCGGCTCAATAGTATCTGGAAACAGGCCGTTGAATACGATCATGACGTCATGATTTTGCTTATTTCGTGCAATAGACTCCACTAAAGAGCTTGTATATCGACCAATACCCCGCGTGCTGCTGATACTCTGCGCACCTTGCATGTCGATCACAATTCTCATGACTTTAAGGGCTCATTCATCAATGCTTTCATTCTTTCATACAAATCATTTGCTGACGTATTCAAAACTATATTTTCAATTTGAATATTCTGACTTGAAATCATAGTCTGCTTATTATTTTGTATATTAGCCGTTGATTGTTGCACTAATAAGTCATTTCTATTTTTAATAAATTGGAAACGTGTTTTCATTTTCCAAGGTGTTACTAGCCAATACACTAGTTTTAAAGATTTTCGAGAATAGACAACAATCGGTCTAGGAAAATAGCCTACAAATTTACGCAATGGATTTGCAAGCCGCCAAAAGATATCTCTATCACGTGCCTGTGTAGTTGTCAGCACATCTGCGCGAATCGCTTCTAATTCATTCAAACATTGCACTAATCTCGTATATGTATGATGATGCTCTGCTTGAAGCTCCGCATTCTTTATGTTTGCTTTGCTTAGGTTAGCGAGTGCAACTTGCTCCCAAGTTTCCAATTGCTGTGCACGCTCATTTGCAAGCTTAAGTTTCATTTGTAAGTCTTCAAAATCAGACTGTTTAATATATTCAAGTCCTGCTTGATTCATTCCATGTTCCCATTATTTTATTTTGGTTATTGTTATACATCGGATAAGTAACAATTGAGATCAACAATCATGCACTTATTTTTGAAACAATTGGAATCAAAATGTGTGCATTGGTATATAACTGAAGCTTGAGAAACTTATGAATCACGGCTATCAATTTAATTAGAACCTTTTTTATCATGCTATCTGTTGATCGTGATGGCACCTAATTTTAATCCGCACCTTGCGTTTCTCGGTCTCCTGTAAATACTCAGTTTTACACTGTTATGTGCTTTTTATCTTTGTATTTACCATGTCACACAAGCAATATTAAGCTTACCGCAGATTGCACTAAGCATATACTTAAGTTTATCATTACACTGTTTTAGATGTCGCACTAGCTCTTTAGGTTAAACAAGGCTAAAATAGCATAATAATGACTATAGCCGGCGTATTTGTTGCATAGTTTGCTGCTAAATATATAGCATATAGCAAACTTTATAGATAAAAAGCATTCAATCCTAGGAAACTTCGACCCATGAAAACCAGCTCAGCCTTGTTCAAGCTGCTTTTAGCCAGCGCCCTTGCCAGCGTTTTAGCCGCTTGTGGAAACAATACAACGCCTTCCAGCTCAGAAACCAGCAGCAAAGCTGTACCAGTTGTTACGAGTACGCTTGCTGTTGATGCTTATTCGCCGCCCGTCAGCACCACAGCAGAACCCAGTTCACCGTTAAAGCCGCGCGACCTTAAAGTCGCTCCCGTTGCCACCAACATTCCCATGGGCGCGCCTTCCGCCAGCCAAGCCGATGCCCTTAAAGCCAATAACAGCGCCAGTGCCACAACGGGTATTGATGGCGGTAAACCGCTGCAAATCGGTTTTGGCCGCGATGTCGCGCAAACCAGCACAGCAACTGGTACCAACCAACTGTTGAAGTGGCAAGCCACCGCTAACGGCGGCAACATTGCGGCGCTTAACTTCACCTCCACCGGTGCCAAAGGCATGCGCGTGGGCTTGTTGGTTACCAAATTACCCGACAGCGCGACCTTGCGCTTTTACGCCAAGGGTGATGCCAAGGCGTTTGAAATCAAAGGCGCTGACGTTAACGCTATCTTGCTCCGCAACTTGGACGCTGGCGACAAAACCGACGCTGGCCGTACCTACGTGGGCCCAATGACGACAGGTGCAGACAGCACGGTAGAGATTGAATTGCCTGCTGGCGTGGCAACCAGTAGCGTCGATGTGGCTATCCCAACGGTGTCGCACATGGTGATGACAGCCAATGAGGCTGCCTATGCCAGCCAAACGGCTTATTCTTGGTCAAATGATGCTCTAACTTGCCAAGTTGACGTCAGTTGCCGCGCTACCTTGCCTGCAGCCAGTAATGCGGTGGCATGGCTAATTTTTCAAAAAGCAGGAGGTAATTACATATGCTCAGGCACTTTGTTGAATGACAGCATCTTTAGTGCAAAGCCTTATTTGTTGACAGCCAATCATTGCATCAGCGACCAAACAGCGGCTTCTACGTTGCAGCCAGTTTTTCAGTACAAATCTGCATCTTGTAACGCCACGAACGGCAACTACTTTTTGGCGAGTACCAACAGTTCAACCCTGCTTTACACCGCTTACAACACCGACAGCACCTTGCTGCTCTTGGCCGGGACGCCGCCCGCAGGCTCGCTGTTTGCAGGTTGGGATGCCAGTGTTGCACCTGTTGCAAGCACTGCCATCCACACCGTGGCGCACCCCCAAGGCGATGCTCAGCGCTACACGGCAGGCTCGGTGACGGTGAACAACCCGGCGGCCTTCACGTACACGTACTACACCCGCAACCCGACTAATCCCAACAGCTTTCCAGCTTCAGATATCACCAACGGCACCATTGTGAGCGTGACCACGACCACTGGCTTGACAGAAGGCGGTAGCAGTGGCTCTGGTTTGTTTAAAGGGGCAGAAACGCCAAATCCGCAGGTGATTGGTCAACTGTATGGTGGCTACACCCCGTCATGTACCATGCCGGGTGGAACTGTGGCTACGCCTAACCAAAACGTCTATGGTCGTTTCGACAAGGCCTTCTACTCGGGCATGAGTGATTGGCTAGCACCTGCGAGCGTTAAATTAGTCACTCAGTTTTACAACGCTTCAACAGGTGTTTATTACTACACCAGTGGGTTAACCGATACCAATGGTTTTACAAGCTCAAACCCTGGGTACAACAGCCAAGGACCATTGTTCAAAGTTTCAACCGTGCAATTAGCAGGGTTAAGCCCTGTGTACCGGTTTTATGACACCGTCAATGGCTCGTATTTTTACACCATCAGTGAGAAAGAGCGCGCTGCTGTCGCCACCAACACGCCGCGCATGCGCTTTGATGGCATCGTCTGGTACGCCTCGGCAGCGGCCGCAGCAGGCAAGGTACCTTTGTACCGCGCATTCAACAGCGTCACGGGTTCGCAGTTTTTAACGACTAACAGCACAGCACGTAGCAACCTCATCAACAACAACCCGCAATTCAAGACGGACGGCATTGCTTTCTACGTGACCCCGTAAGTTAGACCCCATTTGCAACACGTATTCATATTTCAAAGCACATTGAATTAGCGCTTTGATAGCAGCCATAACGGAGATTCTTTTGTACAAGCTATTTAAACAAATTGGAAAAGTTTCAACCGCATTAATAATGACGGCTGTATCCACCTTAGCTTCGGCGCAGTTAGGCTCGTTGAGCACAGACTTGGTTTACACGCCAGTCACACCGTGCCGTATCATCGACACCCGCTATGCCGCAGCTGGACAGATAGCTGCCGGATTGGTACGCTCCTTCAAGGGTTGGACGACTACCAACTTCGCTAGCCAAGGCGGCGCTGGTGGTAGCAATTGCAATATTCCGGCAAGTACAAATACCGCAGCTATTGTGGTTAACTTTACGGTTGTGGCGCCTGCTGCAGTTGGCTACATCACCGCTTTTCCTGGCAACGTGGCGCAGCCCTTGGCAGCTTCATTGAACTTCAACGCTGGCGATGTCAAAGGCAACAATGCGATATTGAAGCTTGACCAAACGAACGCAACCAACCAGTTGAAAATCTACACCACCAGCACGACACATCTGGTCGCGGATGTGGTGGGTTACTATGCTAAACCTGTGGCTATACCCATGGTTTCGTTAAGCAGTGACTTGGTCTACACCCCTGTGACGCCTTGCCGCATCATGGACACCCGCAATGCGGGTGCAGATGCTGGCATTTTATTGGCAGGCTCGACACGTAGCTTTCTCGGCTGGAACGGCTCTTATACCGTGCAAGGTGGACAGAACAACGACTGTGGTTTGCCCTTTAGCACCAACAATGCCGCTATCGTGGTTAACTTCACGGTGGTCAACCCTAGCACTGGCGGTTTCATCACGGCCTACCCAGCCAATGCGTCAAAGCCCTTGGCGGCCACCCTCAATTTCGGTGCTGGTGACGTCAAAGGCAACAATGCATTTTTGAAGTTGAACCAAACGAGTGGTCAAGTTGATTTCAACATCTACAGCACATCAGCCACGCATGTGGTGGCTGACGTGGTGGGTTATTACGCCCAACCAGTCGCCCTAGGCTCGCTGAGTAGCGACTTGGTCTACACGCCTGTCACACCTTGCCGCATCATGGATACGCGCAAGGCGGGTGTGAAATCAGGTATTTTGGCTGCAAGTTCGCAGCGTGGATTCATTGGCTGGGGTGCTAGCTTTGCAGACCAAGGAGGTACTGCGAGTACCTGCGGTTTGCCCGAAAATACAGACAATGCTGCCATCGCGGTTAATTTCACCATTGTGAGCCCGACAACAGGCGGTTACATCACCGCCTACCCCGCAGATGCAGCCACTGCGCCCTTAGCTGCTACCTTGAACTTCAATGCCGGCGATGTGAAAGGCAGTAACGCCATTTTGAAATTAAGCCAATCTGGTTCAGCCGATCACTTTAAGATCTTTTCTACAAGCACAGCGCACTTGGTGGCTGATGTGGTGGGTTATTACGCTAAACCTAAGTAAATAAATTTTTGAGCGCACGCAGCGGTGCTGTAATGCGCCAACTGCTTGATGCTTGCATTTCTTGAAGCTGTGTTTGCAATTGAGCGAGTTCACTTTGTGCTTTTAGTTGGCTTTGTGACAACTCAATATCTAGTTGTCTAAGTCGGTCCACGTCTATTTCAAGTGCTTGTACCCGTGTTGCCGCAGCCTTTGCCAGCACAACTTCTTGTTCA
>CBDUEA010000111.1:0-6361 GCA_965365965.1 uncultured Polaromonas sp.
TGCAGCGTCATGAAGCTGCTGAAATATTCAATCAAAAACGGCACATTAAAAATCATGTCCCGCGTGTTGCCGCTTTGGGTCACTTTGCCGTTGACAGTGGTTTGCAGTGACAACGACATGGGGTTGGCAATGTCGGCGGCAACTACCAGCCACGGTCCCAGCGGGGTACAGGTGTCACGGTTTTTGACGCGCAGGTTGGGGCGATACCAGTTTTCCAAGTAATCGCGGATCGCGTAATCGTTCGCCACGGTATAGCCTTGCACAAAGTCATAGGCGTCATCGCGTTTGACCTTTTTTGCGGTTTTGCCAATCACCACCGCCAACTCACACTCGTAATGCATGAACTTCACGGCGGGCGGGCGGAAGGTTAAAGCGCGATGGCCGATCAAAATGCCTTCACCTTTGATAAATACCAAGGGCTCGTCCGGCGCTTTGAATGCCAGCTCTTTGGCATGGTCCGCATAGTTCAGCCCCAGCGCCAAGATGGTGCGAGGTCGTGGCGTCGGCGCTAAAGGCGGTAGCCATTGCACGGCATCAAAGTCGACTAAGTTGCCATTTGATAACAATAGCTGCCCTTCTTTTTCAACGGCGTTGAAAGTTTGACCTTCAAAATTAACCACCGCGTGTTTCATAGCGCCTCCGCAGTCAAAGCGTTGCGTAAAGTGCCTAATGCTGGGTGGCTGGGTGCGCTGATTTCAAGTACATCGCCTGCTTGGGCCAAGGGTCGGCCACCACCAGCCAAGCAGTCGCAACCCAACATCAGCACATCGCCTTCATGCAAGGTCATGAATTCAGACACATCGTTTAACAGCGCCGTTGCTGAGCGTACGAGTTGCGAAAAGTCCAAATGCTGGACGAGTTGGCCGTTGATGCTGACGTCTAATTTGAAACTTTGCGGGTCGCCTGTTTGTTCAGCGCTGATCGATTGCGCCCCAATGCCCAAAAATCCATCCAAGCATTTGTACTTCACCGGCGGTCTGAAAAAGCTGCTGTGCGGGATGGACAGGTCATTCATCAGCACGAAAGCTAGACGTTTATTTGCTATTAAATTTGTAGCTGAGTGGTCATTATTTACACCGGCTAGTGGCAAAATAACCATCCCAATGGTTGCGCCAATCTCGACTTGCATCACTTTGGCGGGCAGCGCAATGGATGCACCGCTGGCGCTCCAGGTATTCGCTGGTTTGATGTACAGCACTGGCGCGACGGGTGACGCGTTGTAGGGCGGCTGCGTCATTTGGCTTTGCATGGCGGCTACTTCTGCTTGGAAGTTCAGCAGCGTGCCGTACACCGTGCCGGTGGGCATGAAGGGTGTTGTTGTGGGTTGAGTCATATTCATAGCATTTCAGGGTCAATTCAAGGTCTGTCCATGGCAATCACCGCATCCAGCAAGTCATACAGCTCGATCAGTTTGTCTTTGCCGAGCAACTGCTCCATGGCCACGTAATGCGTTTCAATCGGCGCGGCCAGCTGTGCCACCAGTGCCAAACCAGCGGGTGTGGCTTGAACGACCGTACGGCGTTGATCGTTCGCGTCGCGGCTGCGTGCAATCAGTCCATCGCGCTCCATGCGGGTCAATACGCCCGTCAAACTGGGGCCCGAAATAAAGGCTTCGCGACCAATGAGACCCGTCTCGATGCCTTCGTCGTGCTCTGCCAGCACCCGCAGTACGCGCCATTGCTGGTCACTCAAGCCGTGCGTGCGTAGCGCCGTGCGGCGGTGTGCCATCACGGCCTCGCGTGCTTGCAGCAGCAGGCTGGGCAAGTTGCGGTGCGTGAAGGCTGTTGCGCTGAGACTGCTTAATGTGGTTTGCGTCGTCATATTATTTAACATGTTAAATGAATTGTGAGTTGACCGTCAAGCGCGTTTAACCGACTGTTTTTTCATACAGTTAAGATTTCATTAAGATGGGTGCATGATCTCACCTTAAACTTAAGACTAGATTCAACTTGGTTAAACCTCCGCCCATGCCTTTTCCAGACCTTTCCGACGACCATGAAGACAGTGGCTACACGCAGGCAGAGCGTGCCGCCGCCGCATCACGCAGTACGTGGGTCAGCGTAGTTGTGAACATCGCTTTGATGGCAGCGCAAATCACCATTGGCGTGTTCGCCAAATCGCAGGCTTTGATTGCCGACGGCATCCATTCGCTGTCAGACTTGGTGTCGGATTTTGTCGTCTTGTTCGCCGGTCACCATGCTAAAAAAGACGCCGATGAAGACCATCCCTACGGTCACCAGCGTTTTGAAACGGCCGCCTCTTTGGCGTTGGGCGCGATTTTATTGGCCGTTGGCGTCGGCATGCTGTGGTCGGCTGTACAAAAGCTGCAAAACCCAGCCAGCATCCAAACGGTACACATCGTGGCGCTTTGGGTGGCGGGTGGTGCGTTGGTGGCTAAAGAGCTGCTGTTTCGCTACATGCTGGCGGCCGCCAAGCGCGTCAAATCCAGCATGCTGGTGGCCAATGCATGGCATGCGCGCTCGGACGCTGCATCGTCGCTGGTCGTCGGCTTAGGCATCATCGGTAACTTGGCCGGTTACCCGATTTTGGACCCGATTGCGGCTTTGATAGTGGGCTTCATGGTGGGCAAAATGGGTTGGGGTTTTGGCTGGGACGCCCTGCACGACTTGATGGACCGCGCCGTCGATGAGCAAGAAGTCGAGGCGATTCGCCGCACCGTCCTAGAAACCCCCGGCGTCAGCGACGTGCATGATGTGCGCACCCGCAAAATGGGCGACATGATTGTGGTTGATGCGCACATCGAGGTGGATGCCAACATCACCGTCGAAGCCGGTCACGACATTGCTGTCTTGGCACGTCAACGCGTCCTGCAGCGCCACCGCGTCTTGAACATGATGACCCATGTCGACCCGTGGAAACGACCCGACTTAGACCATGCGGACGTGTCAGAAACATCTCAAATGGTCAAAACAAGCTAAAAATAGCATACTTTGGGTTATTTTTGCCTATAGCCGGCATATTTGTTTAATAGTTTGCTATATATTTAGTAGCATCTAATAAATCGAAGTATGCCGAAGATTAACTGATGTTTTATACAGTATTATCACTGTATGGCTAAAGAAAAAACTGTTTATGTTTGCACCGAGTGTGGCGGCACGGCGCCCAAATGGCTGGGCAAGTGCCCCAGCTGCAACGCTTGGAACACACTGATTGAGTCCGTGGCGGATAGCACCGCGCCGACCAAAAACCGCTTTGCTTCCCTCGCTAAAACCGCAGAAGTCGCGACCTTGGGTGATATTGATGCGGTTGATATGCAGCGCACTCCGACAGGACACGAAGAGCTGGACCGCGTCCTCGGTGGCGGCATTGTGGAGGGCGGCGTGGTGCTGATGGGCGGCGACCCGGGCATTGGCAAATCGACTTTGCTCTTGCAAGCGCTGGATTCTTTGCAGCGCAGTGGTCAAAAAACACTGTACGTGACGGGGGAGGAAAGTGGGGCGCAAGTCGCGCTGCGCTCACGGCGTTTGGGCTTGCTTAACTCGCAAGTCAAGGTCATGGCGGAAATTGGCTTAGAAAAAATCCTAGTCACACTGGATAAAGAGCAACCGCAGATCGCCGTGATTGACTCTATCCAAACCGTCTATTCCGACCAACTCACCTCCGCCCCCGGATCGGTTGCGCAAGTGCGTGAATGTGCGGCACATTTGACGCGTTATGCCAAAAGCAGCGGTACCGCGATTGTTTTAGTCGGTCACGTCACCAAAGAGGGCGCGTTGGCCGGTCCGCGCGTGCTGGAGCACATGGTCGACACGGTTTTGTACTTTGAGGGCGACACCCACAGCAGCTTTAGATTGGTACGTGCCATCAAAAACCGTTTTGGCGCCGTAAATGAAATTGGCGTCTTTGCCATGACAGAAAAAGGGCTGAAAGGCGTCAGCAACCCCAGCGCCATCTTCTTAAGCCAACACACTGAGCCGGTGCCGGGTAGTTGTGTGATGGTCACTTTAGAAGGTACACGGCCGATGTTGGTGGAGATTCAAGCCTTGGTCGACAGCGGCGGTCCCAGTCCTCGGCGCTTGAGCGTGGGTCTGGACAAAGACCGTTTGGCGATGTTGTTGGCTGTTTTGCACCGCCACGCGGGCGTGGCGTGTATGGACCAAGACGTTTTCGTCAACGCTGTCGGCGGTGTCCGCATCAGCGAGCCGGCGGCGGATTTGGCCGTGATGTTGGCCATCACCTCCAGCCTGCGCGGCAAACCGCTACCCAAAGGATTCATCGCCTTTGGCGAGGTGGGGCTGGCGGGTGAGGTGCGCCCCGCGCCACGTGGCCAAGAGCGGCTCAAAGAAGCGGCCAAACTGGGTTTCAGCGTCGCGATTGTGCCCAAAGCCAATGCGCCTAAAAAAGGCAGCAAAGACTTTGAAGGCTTGACGATTCATGCGGTGGAACGCATTGAAGAAGCGATGAACGTGGTGCGCAGTTTGACTTGAAAACTGAAGCGTGCCCGGCTTTGTGCACCGCTGCGGTTTGCCGCATGTCACAAAGGCATCCATTTCATAGGACAATTCAGCCATGAAAATGCAAAAAATCGTGGTTCCTCTTGTCGCCGCAACAATGATCGTCGGTTCTTATGTTTATTACCAATGGACCGGTGTCGCCTTCGTCGCTTCAGGTTTGGTGATGTGGGCGCTCTTACACTTCAACCGCCTGTTGCAGGTGCTCAAACGTGCGGCAGACCGTCCTATCGGTTACGTCGGCAGTGCGGTGATGTTGAACGCCAAGCTGCAGCCCGGCGTGACGCTGCTCAACGTCATGGCCAGAACGCAAGCTTTGGGCGAGTTGTTGAGCGAGAAAGACGCGCAACCTGAAATTTACCGCTGGACGGATGGCACCCAGTCGCATGTGACATGCACCTTCAAAGATGGCAAGTTACAGCAATGGACGCTGGTGCGGCCAGAGCCTGCTGAAAGTGACGTCACAACGGCTGCCCCCGTTGTTCTCCGTGCTGATCAGCCAACGCCGTAAAATCACACTTTCTACCGATTTTTACCCATTCAAATGAAGGAAAACCCCATGAGTGCAACGCCTGTTCCCGCCCCTTTAGACGACCGTGACGGCAAAATCTGGATGGATGGCCAGATGGTCGAATGGCGTGACGCCAAAATTCACGTCCTAACGCACACCCTGCACTACGGCTGCGGTGCTTTTGAGGGCGTGCGCGCCTACAAATTGCAAGACGGCAGCACGGGGATTTTCCGGCTCGAAGAGCATACCGAACGTCTTTTTAACAGTGCGAAAATTTTGCGCATGAAAATTCCTTTCACTTTTGATGAGGTGATGCAAGCCCAGCTGGACGTGGTGCGCGTCAACAACCTGCCCAGCTGCTACATCCGCCCGCTGACCTGGATAGGCTCCGAAAAACTCGGCGTTTCCCCCAAAGGCAACAAAGTGCATTTGATGGTGGCGGCTTGGCCTTGGGGCGCGTATTTGGGTGAAGAGGGGATGAAGCGCGGTATCCGCGTCAAAACCTCCAGCTTCACACGCCATCATGTCAACATCACCATGATCCACGCCAAAGCGGTGAGCAATTACACCAACTCGATTTTGGCAAACATGGAAGCGACCGACGAAGGCTACGACGAAGCGCTGTTGCTGGACCCGCAAGGTTTTGTCTCTGAAGGTGCGGGTGAAAACGTTTTCATCGTGCGCAAAGGCGTGGTTTACACGCCGGATTCCAGCGCCGGTGCCTTGAACGGCATCACCCGCAACACGATATTTGCCATTTGCCAAGATTTGGGCATTGAGTTGGTGCAAAAACCTATCACTCGCGATGAAATTTACATCGCCGATGAAGCTTTCTTCAGCGGCACAGCGGCGGAGGTCACGCCGATTCGTGAGCTGGACCGCATCGTCATCGGCAACCACCCCGGCATGCTGGAAGGTGGCAGTCGTGGCCCGATCACAGAGAAAATTCAGACGGCGTTCTTTGACATCGTCAACGGCCGCAACCCCAAATACGCCAGCTGGCTCAGCAAAGTTTAATCAGGATTGAAAGCAGCACCATGTCTACAGCAAGTACCAAACAAGCCCAGCACGCCATCGAACTCTTGGCTGCTGATCTGAACCACCAAGGCGGCGTGTTCTGTCCCAACCCCAAAGCCGACATGAAGCTTTGGAACAACCACCCACGGGTGTATTTAGACGTGGCGCACACCGGCAGTGCCAAGTGCCCGTATTGCGGCACGGTTTATGCATTAAAGGCTGGTGAACATTTTGGCGGTGGGCATTAACAGCCTCATCATCGCTCCCCAGTGGATTGGCGACGCGGTGATGACCGAGCCGCTGATGCGCCGCCTGCACGCGCAGGGACAACGGCTCACGGTCGGTGCTTTGCCTTGGGTGG